>JAZLAD010000172.1:0-4007 GCA_045613005.1 Acutalibacteraceae bacterium
TGCTGCAAGAACAGAGGACGTTTACAGCAACAAAATTGTTCGTTATGATATCGACGGTAAGGGCGAATCTGTAGGTTGGTATTTTACACCAAAAGAGCCGGGTAACTATCAGACCATTATTCTCATCCACGGTCAGGGTAACCCAACTACATTTAAAAACAACTTACTATACAACTTCAACAAATGGGTTAAAGCAGGTTATATCGAGCCTATGGTAGTTGTAATCCCTGAAGTGCTTAATACCTACGGTCCTACCGACAAGGGCTCAAGCAACATAGACGACTTCCAGTATTATATCTACGAAGCATATCCAAACAGATTTAACGCGCTACTTACAAGCATAGAAAAAGGTACACTCTCTTCAAAGATTGATACCTCTAAAAAGCCTTACGTTGCAGGCTTCTCAATGGGCGGTATGGCAGCGCTTCACGCAGGTGCCGATTATAAGACACGTATTGATAAGTGCGGCGCACTAAGCCCTGGTAAATCATTCTACCTAGGTGACGGAAAATGGGGCTTCTATAACTACGCAGCTGATATCTACTTCTCAAGCAGCGAGGATGCACTTGTATACCTTTCTGCAGGTGCTGCCGAACAAGACTTTGAAGGTGTAAAGGGCGCATTTGTTAACACCATTAACATGTATGAAAGCGGTATAAAGGTTAACAATGCAGACAAGATTACTAAGTTTATAGCTCCTGAGTCTTGGGGTGGTCACGGATGGGATTTGGCACAAATGGAAATCTTTATGTTCCTGCAAAAAGCATCGTATGGTAGACTTCCAACCAACGAGCTTGTTGAATTGGTTTGCAGTCAGCCATATCCATCTCAAACACCAGCAGTTGTTACAGATCCTACTAAAGAGCATACCTAAATATAAAGGTGCTGTTTTGACACAAGTATAAATAAAATATCCGTTATGCTTAGCATAGCGGATATTTTTATGCTTTATATCTACTTTGTAGTGCTAAACGATTATATGTTGTTGACAAGTTACAAGGGCTAGGATATAATTAAAGTAACAAGCGAAAAACGATAAAAGAAAGGATTTTATTATGAGAAAGTTTTTAGCTATATTTTTGTCGGCTGCTTTGCTTTTTTCTCTAGCGGCTTGCGGTAATGATAGTGCAAACAGCTCTCAAACAGGAGGAAATTCGTCAACTGAGAGCGAGGATAAAACCTCCAGCACAACTACTTCTGATGTAAGTTCAGATGATACCTCGAGTCAGACGTCTACTAACACCTCAAGTAAAACATCTAGCAAAACTTCAAGCAAAACTTCGAGCACAACCTCTAAGCAAAGTTTTTTAAAGGAAGGCACGATTGATAAAGCCACCTATCCTAAAACAAACAAGGACGTTTACAGTAATAAAATTGTTCGTTATGAGCTTAACAGCGAATGTGTAGGCTGGTATTTTACACCAAAAGAGCCGGGTAACTATCAGACCGTTATTCTCATCCACGGTCAAGGTAACCCATATTCATTCAGGGATAATCTTGTATACAATTTTAATAAGTGGGTTAAAGAAGGCTATATCGAGCCTATGGTAGTTGTAATCCCTGAGGTGCTTAATACCTACGGTCCTACCGACAAGGGCTCGAGCAATATAGACGACTTCCAGTATTATATATACGAAGCATATCCAAAAAGATTTAACACCCTTTTGAAGAGCATTGAAAAAGGCACTCTTACTTCAAAGATTGATACATCTAAAAAGCCTTTTGTTGCAGGATTTTCAATGGGCGGTATGGCAGCACTTCATGCGGGTGCTGATTATAACACACGTATTGATCAGGTTGGCGCTTTGAGTCCAGGTAAATCATTCTACTTAGGTGACGGAAACTGGGGCTTCTACAACTATGCGAAGGATATTTATTTTTCAACTGCTCCTGGTGCACACGTATATCTTTCTGCAGGTAGAGCTGAAAAGGACTTTTCAAACATAAAGGGTGCGTTCGTCAGCACAATAAATACCTATGAAAGAGGTATAAAGGTTAATAACTCGGCTACACTTACTAAATTTATAGCTCCTGAGTCTTGGGGTGAGCACGGCTTCCAGTTAGCACAAATGGAAATCTTTATGTTCTTGCATCTGGCATTTTACGATGCACTTCCAACAAACAAGTTTGTTGAAACAGCTTGTGCTCAGCCTTGGCCATCGGCAGCTCAGGTACCGAAGGTTGTTACGGACCCTGATAAAGAACACGCTTAATATACATTATAACATCTGATTAAATCAAAAACCTCCGTTATGCAAAGCATAACGGAGGTTTTCTTTAAATTTAATTTAAAACAGCGTTGTCTATTTCCAAGCGGATATCTTCTGTGCCAATGTTTTTTAGTGCTGAAAACGGGATAATTTTCTTATTCTTTCCCAAAAAACCTAATTCCTCGTTTATTTTTTCAATTCTTTGGTTAAACTCGGTTTTGTTTAGCTTATCACACTTGGTTAAAACTATCATATAGGGAATTTTAAAGTGGTTTAGGAATTTTAGCATCGAAATATCGAACTCGGTAGCAGGGTGGCGCATATCAATAAGCTGAAGACAAAGCTTTATGTTACGACCTGAGCCAAAATAGGTTTCCATAAGTGTAGACCATCTGTCCTTCTCGGCAAAAGGCACTTTAGCGTAGCCGTAACCCGGAAGGTCGGCAAGGCGAAGGTCACCTGCGCGGTAAAAGTTTATGGTTACGGTTTTACCCGGCGTAGAGCTTACTCTTGCTATTGATTTGCGGTTTAAAACCTTATTTATAAGTGATGATTTTCCCACGTTAGAACGACCCGAAAAGCAAATCTCAGGAAGATCGGACTGTGGCAACTGCTCGGCTGTGCCGAAAGCGGCTTCAAAGCTTATTTTATTAAGGTCCATATTTTCACCTACAACTTTAATTTCTTTGTGTTACTGTAGCCTTTGCTGTATGGTTTACGGCAAAGGTTATATTTTTTTGCTCTGTCGCTTCATCTGAATAGGCTTTTGATATAACCTCGTCGGCAAAAGATACAGGAATAAACTCAAGAGCATTTTTTACAGTTTCGTCAATTTCGTCTATATCGGCAATATTGTCAAATGGCATAAACACGGTTTTAACGCCACCCTTATATGCCGCCATAGCCTTTTCTTTAAGTCCGCCAATAGCTAATACTCTGCCGCGGATGGTGATTTCACCTGTCATAGCGATATCGCGTTTTATCTTTTTGCCTGTAAGCGCTGAAACTAAGGCGGTGGCTATGGTAATACCCGCTGACGGGCCGTCCTTTGGCACTGCCGCCTCGGTAGCGTGGATATGAATGTCCTTAGTTTTATAGAAGAACGGGTCAATACCGTATTTCTCCGCGTTCATTCTAACAAAGGTGATAGCCGCCTCGGCTGACTCCTTCATAACGTCACCCAGTGAGCCTGTAAGCACGGTTTTACCCGTACCCTCAAGTACTGCTACCTCAAGTTGCATAATCTCGCCGCCAACTGCGGTCCAAGCAAGACCGTTTATAATGCCTGTTTCGTCCTGAGGAAGAATTGCTTCTATGCGGTATTTTTTCTTGCCTAGCATTTCTTCGAGCATCGAAGCCTTAATAGTAACGCTCTTTGCTTCACCCGATGCAATTTTCTTAGCCGCCTTTCTGCAAAGAGCAGCAATAGCGCGTTCAAGCTTTCTAACGCCTGCTTCTCTGGTGTAAAAGTCTATAAGCGCATAAACTGCATCATCGGCAATTTTGCATTGCTTACTATTTAGTGCGTGGGCTTTAAGCTGTTTTGAAATAAGGTGGCGCTTAGCAATGTTAAATTTTTCCTCTCTTGTGTAACCGTCAAGCGAAATTACTTCCATACGGTCTAAAAGCGGGGCGGGGATAGTATCTAAGCTGTTAGCTGTGGTTATAAATACCGCCTTGCTTAAATCGAAGGGGAATTCAACAAAGTTATCGCAAAACGCCTTGTTTTGTTCAGGGTCTAAAACCTCAAGCAAAGCTGATGACGGGTCGCCTTTGTAATCACTTGCTAACTTGTCA
>JAZLAD010000173.1:0-7059 GCA_045613005.1 Acutalibacteraceae bacterium
CCTTTTCACGAAGATGGTCAAACACGCGGGTAACTATCGGCACATTAAGTCCGATTTCACGAAGCTTATCCCCTTCCTTAAAGACCTCCTCGGTTTTATCAAACATTACAACCTCGCCCTTGGACATAACCAAAAGCTTGTCCGCCATTTGTGCCATATCCTCCATACTGTGAGAAATGATAATGACTGTGGCATTAAAGGCACGGCGATATTCGTTTATAACCTTAATAATTTCCTGTCTGCCCTGTGGGTCAAGCCCTGCGGTCGGCTCGTCAAAAACAATTATTTCAGGGCGCATTGCCATAACACCTGCAATGGCAACCCTGCGTTTTTCACCGCCCGACAAATCAAAGGGTGATTTTTCTAAATATTCCTCAGGAATGCCTAATAGACTGCAAATATCATAAATTCTAGTCTTAATATCTTGTTCTGATAATCCCATATTCTTAGGACCAAAAGCAATATCCAAATATACAGTTTCTTCGAAAAGCTGATACTCAGGATACTGAAAAACAAGACCCACCTTTGAACGAACTTTATATATTTTCTTAGGGTCGTCCCAAATATTGGCACCTTCAATAAGGATTTCGCCGTTTGTTGGTTTTAAAAGCCCGTTAAGATGCTGAACTAGCGTAGATTTTCCCGAACCCGTATGGCCTATGATTCCGATAATTTCACCGCTGTTAACCGCAAAATTTATATCACTTATCGCATCGTTAACAAAAATACCGCTGTTACCATAGGTGTGTGTAAGGTTCTTAACCTCAAGAACAATTGACAATTATTTTTCCTCCAAATGAAGCGCGTTAGCAATTTCGTCCGCTGCTTCTTCTATAGAAATTATGTTTGTTTTAATATCAATACCGTTTTGTTTTAACTGATACAGCAGTTCAGAAGTTTGTGGAACGTCAAGGCCAACACGCTTTAACGTTTCAACCTCTGTGAAAACTGTTTTAGGATCAGAGTCAAGTATTATCTTACCGCTATCCATAACAATCACTCTATCAGCGTTTTCAGCTTCTTCCATAAAGTGAGTAATTAATACAACAGTTATATTATTTTCTCTGTTCAGTCGTTCTATTGTTCTGATTATTTCTTTTCTGCCCTTAGGGTCAAGCATTGCGGTAGGCTCGTCAAGAACAATACATTCAGGCTGCATAGCAATAATGCCCGCAATTGCAATTCGTTGCTTTTGACCGCCCGAGAGACGATGCGGTGTTGACTTGGCAAATTCGTACATATCAACGCTTTTAAGCGCATTATCAACACGCTCGCGTATAAGTGAAGGCTCAAGCCCTAAATTTTCAGGCCCAAAGGCTACGTCCTCTTCGACTATTGAAGCTATAAGCTGATTGTCAGGGTTTTGAAAAACAAGACCAACCCTTCGCTTGATTTCAATCTCGCTTTTTTCGTCGGTAGTGTCAAGGTCATCAACAAAAACCTTGCCTGAGGTTGGCTTATACAAGCCGTTAAAAAGCTTTGCAAGGGTTGATTTGCCCGAGCCGTTATGACCTAAAATTACAGTAAAGCTTCCTCTTTCAATAGAAAGGTTAAAGTTTTCAATTACTTTTTTGCCTTCCTGCTCACCGTCATATTCAAATGTAACGTTGTTTAATTTAATAATATTTTCCATTAAAACTTCTTCCATATTGTAGTTGCACCGCAGGGCAAAACAATGTCCTTTTCAGTAACCCTAAGTCCTATTTCATCAGTAAAAATGTTTTGTGTATCCTTAAAGTGCATTTTTTCTTTTACCATAAAGTTGAGAATTGTTGGCGATATTCCGCCTGTATAAGAATTCAAAAAGAAAAACAAGGGGTCATAACTCATAACCTGTGATACGTCCTCTAAAAGCTCGGATAACTGCTGTTCAAGCTTCCAAACCTCACCGTTTGGTCCTCTGCCGTATGACGGGGGGTCCATAATAACAGCATCGTATTTGTTGCCACGCCTTATTTCTCTTTTAACAAACTTCATACAGTCATCAACAAGCCATCTGACAGGCTTGTCATCTAAAGAGGAGGCAACGGCGTGTTCTTTTGCCCACTGCACCATTCCCTTAGAGGCGTCAACGTGTGTAACCTTGGCCCCTGCTTCAAGACAAGCTAAGGTAGCACCGCCTGTGTATGCGAATAGATTAAGCACCGATACTTCCCTATCTGCCTTTTTTATAAGTTCACGTGCCAGCGCCCAGTTGACAGCCTGTTCGGGAAAAAGACCAGTATGTTTAAAACCCATAGGCTTTAGTCTGAAGGTAAGATTATTAAAATTTATACTCCAAACTTGAGGTACGTCCCTTAGTTTTTCCCAATAACCGCCACCTGAGGTAGAACGATGATAAATAGCGTGTGCTGATTTCCAACCAGGATCTTTTCTAGCCTTGCTCCAAATGATTTGTGGGTCGGGCCTGATTAAAATAATATCGCCCCAACGCTCAAGGCGTTCTCCCGAGTCAACATCTATCAACTCATAATCATAAAAGCCTGTAACTTCTCTCATTCTTTTCTTCCTTTAAATTTAAAGTAGCGTTCCTTGAATATCAGAACCGAAAGGTATGCCTAAATGGTCGTATGCACTCTTGGTGACACATCTTCCTCGAGGCGTACGTGATAAAAATCCTATCTGCATAAGATACGGCTCATAAACGTCCTCAATTGTTATCGGCTCTTCACCAATTGCAGCCGAAAGCGTTTCAAGACCAACCGGACCGCCTGAATAATGTTTAATAATGGTTTCAAGCATCTTTCGGTCAAAATCATCAAGACCCAGCTCATCTATCTCAAAACGTGCAAGTGCATTCTGTGAAACCTTTTCGGTAATCCTGCCGTCAAATTCAACCTGTGCAATATCCCTTACTCTTCTGAGTAATCTGTTTGCAATTCTCGGTGTGCCTCGTGAGCGTGATGCTATTTCTAAAGCACCATCTTTATCAATATCAACACCTAAAATACCTGCCGAGCGTGTAACAATATCGGCTAGCTGTTCGGGTGTATAAAGTTCTAATCTCATTAACACGCCAAAACGATCGCGCAGTGGGGCGGATAACTGACCCGAGCGGGTTGTAGCACCAATTAGTGTAAAGTGCGGCACGTCAAGTCTTATTGATCTGGCAGACGGACCTTTGCCTAAAATGATATCAAGTGAAAAATCCTCCATAGCAGGATATAATATTTCTTCAACGTTTCTTGATAGACGGTGTATTTCGTCGATAAACAAAACGTCGCCCTCATTTAAAGATGTTAGTATCGCAACAAGGTCACCCTGTTTTTCGATTGCAGGACCTGAGGTAACTCTAAGGTTAACACCCATTTCTCTGGCAATAATTGAAGAAAGTGTGGTCTTACCAAGACCCGGAGGGCCGTATAAAAGCACGTGGTCAAGTGGTTCATTCCTAAGCTTTGCCGCCTTAATATAAACCCTCAAATTCTCTTTAACCTTATCTTGTCCTACGTATTCATCAAGGGTTTTAGGTCTAAGAGAAATCTCTGTATCGGAATCGTTTATCGTATAATCGGGAGAAACAATGCGATTTTCAAAATCTAGTTCTTGTTCTATCATATTTTAAATCCCCCTTGCCAAAGTTTTTAAAGCCTGTCTTATAAGATTATCGGTTGAAAGACTAGTATCAAGTTTGCCTACAGCAATTGAAGCCTCGCTTTGAGAATAGCCTAAGGAAACCAGTGCCTCTATAGCTTCTTTGGTGTTGGTTGAAGTATTTGCGTTTCCCGCCATTATAATGTCGGAAGCACCCTCAGATACTGCTACTGAGCCTACCTTGTCCTTTAACTCTAAAACAATTCTTTGCGCAAGTTTTAGACCTACACCCGAAGCGGCGGTTAAACTTTTAGCATCACTACTTGCAATATATAAAAGCACCTTATCAGGCATAAACTCTGATAAAACAGCAAGTCCGATTTTAGGACCGACACCACTAACCGAGGTTATTAATTTAAATACGTTCAATTCCTCATAAGAAGCAAAGCCGTAAAGATCTAAAGCATCCTCACGCACCACCATATGAGTATGTAAAAATACAGTATCACCAACAGAGGTTAATTTTGAAAAGGTGTTTTTTGTTATTGAACATTTAAACCCAACGCCCGAACATTCAACAACTGCGAAGTTTAAATCTTTTATCAATAGTTTACCACTCAAAGAAGCAATCACGCTATTTTCCTCCTATTTTAGTTTACTGTATAAATTGCCTGCAGAATGTCCGTGACAAATCGCAAGAGCGAGAGCATCGGCAGTATCGTCAGGTTTTGGTGCCGTCTTTAGCGACAAAAAGGTTTTAACCATTTCGATAACCTGATGTTTTTCTGCCTTTCCGTAGCCTGTAATTGACTGTTTAACCTGTAACGGTGTGTATTCTGCAATATTAACACCACAAAGCTTTGCGGCTAAAAGAATAACGCCTCTGGCCTCCGCAACCTCAATAGCAGTTGTGGTATTAGTATTAAAATAAAGCTTTTCAATTGATATTGCATCAGGTTTGTAACGATTAAGGAGTGTTTGCATATCATCAAAGATTATTTTAAGTCTTGTGGGAAACGGTGTGCCTGCTTCGGTAGTTATCGCACCATAGGATACGGTTTTAAAATTGTAACCGTCATAATCTACTATTCCGTAGCCGACGATAGCAAATCCGGGGTCGATACCGATTATACGCAAAAAATCACTCCGTTCAGGCATTATATATATTTAAATATAAATATACTAGTTTATTATAGCACACAATATCACATTGAGCAATATATTTTTCACGGCAAATTAAAAAAACTCTTTGGAATTTCCAAAGAGTTTTTTGGTTTATTTTAACAGTTTTGAATAACCTTTTCCATATTGCACACAACGGGATACGCGGCTAAGTGTTGCCGAAGAAATATCTGTTTCCTCGATAACCTTGTTATAGGTAGCTCCCTCGAGTAAAAGCTTTGCCGCCCTAACCCTTTGCGCCATTTGTTCAACTTCTTTGTTGGTGCATAAATCCTCAAATAGAATAGCACAGTCTTCAGGAGTAGAAATAGAGGAAATAAGCAAAAAAAGGTCGTCAAGCATTTCTTTTGTAACTTTTTTATCGTTCGACATACAGCTCCTCCTTAAATGCTTTCAAAGGACTTGCTCAAGAAAGAACGGGCTTTTTCTGATTTCGGATTATCAAAAACCTCGCTGGGAGTGCCCATTTCTTCAATAACGCCATCTGACATAAATATAACCTTATCGGCTACATTTCGTGCAAATTCCATTTCGTGTGTAACGATAAGCATCGTATGGTCAGAACCTTTAAGACCTTTTATAACCTTCAGCACCTCACCTGTAAGTTCAGGGTCAAGTGCGCTTGTAGGCTCGTCAAAACACAAAATATCAGGGTTTAATGCCAGTGCTCTTGCAATAGCAACACGCTGTTGCTGACCGCCCGAAAGTTCACAAGGATAGTTATACATTCTATCACTTAGTCCTACCCTTTCAAGTAACTTTTGTGCCTTTTCTTTTATTTCTTCTTCGCTTCCTCGCTTTAACAATTTTGGCGCCAGCATAACGTTTTCGAGCGCATTATACTGCGGAAAAAGATTAAAGGATTGGAACACAAGACCAAAATGCAAACGGTTTTCTCTAATCTCTGAGTCGGTTAGCTTTGATTTTGCGCCGCCTTCATATATAACCTTTGAATCAACCGAAATAGTGCCTTCATCGGCAAGTTCCAGAAAATTCAAACAACGCAAAAGCGTTGTCTTTCCGCCACCTGAAGAGCCGATAACAGCCAACACCTCACCCTTTTCGAGCGAAAAGCTAATACCTTTAAGTATTTCGTTTTTACCAAAGGATTTTTTAATGTTTTTAACCTCTAATACCGACATAATCTAACTCCTAAAATAATTGAGTTTTTTCTCAATTTTGCCTAAAATTATAGTAAGAAGGCCAACAAACAACAAATAGAATACACCCGTATAGAAAAGCGGCCATACCATTGCCTTTGTTGCAGCAAGTTCCTTTGCCTGTTTAATAATTTCCGGTATCATTATGCAGTTGGCAAGTGCGGTATCCTTGATAAGCGTTATAATTTCGTTAGACATTGGAGGAACAATACGTTTTATAACCTGCTTAAGCACGATTTTCTTGAAAACCTGCGATTTTGTAAGTCCTAAAACGTAACCAGCCTCGTACTGACCACGAGAAATACTCTCGATACCACCTCGGTAGATTTCTGAAAAATAGCAAGCATAGTTAACTGTAAATGCAATTAAAACGGCGCATAAGCCGCCTGCGTTTATGAGTAAAAGCTGTGCTACACTACCGTCGTTCGGTATATTAAAATGATTTATTATGTAACGGTCGATATGAGTAAAAATAGGGTTATCAAACAAAAGACCCGGCACGTAATAAAATATAAAGATTTGAAGCATCAACGGGATTCCTCTTACAATCCAAACAAATGTCTTTGCCACAGCTCTTAAAGGCTTAAACTTGCTCATTGAACAAAAAGCAATCGGTAAACCTAGCGGTATGCCGCAAAGTAATGTTACTGCAAAGATTATAAGAGAAATTACAAAACCATTAGCTAAAAATGATGTAACCTCAAGAAAAGTCATAAATTTTTCCCTTTACGCAAATTTGGCTGACGGAATATTTTATACTCCGTCAGCTAAATTTAAAATTATTTTTTTAAATCAATTACTTCTGATTAGAGAAATCAATGATAGCGGTGTTTTCAACCTTGTATTTCTTTGCAAAAGCGGTAATAGTACCATCCTTAGCAAGCTTATCAAGCTCAGCATTTACCTTAGCAGTGAGCTCACTACCCCTCTTGAAGCCGATAGCATAGTACTCAACTTCACTTGAAAGACCTTCAACGATTTCAAGATCCTTATAGTCGCCCTTACCGCAGTAGCTCTTAGCAAGCTGATTGTCAAGAACAGCAAAATCAGCGGTGCCTGCGTTTACAGCCATAAGAGAATCGGTCTGAACAGTAGCACTCTTGAATACGATGTTTTCAAAGGTCTTAGCATAAGTTTCGCCTGCAGAACCGCCTTCAGCAGAAGCAATCTTACCCTTTAAATC
>JAZLAD010000174.1:0-18834 GCA_045613005.1 Acutalibacteraceae bacterium
AGTGCTGTCTTTTGTATTCGTGAAGTCGCTTAACCTGCATATCAACAATAGCATCCGGATCCATTGTAATACCGCAGTAATCCTTAATATAGTTGGAAAGGCGCACCTTGTTTGAACGCTTAATTTCGGAAAGACGATTAAGCACGGTTGAATCATCCTGATAAGCTAAAAGCTTTTCAAGCTCCGAAGCATCTTTTATAAAGCCGTCACCAATAAGTTCGGTGATGAGTTTTGTAAGCTCGGGATTTGCCTGACATAGCCATCTGCGATGAGCAATACCGTTGGTAACGTTTGTAAACTTATTTGGTGTTAATTTATAGTAATCGTTAAACAATTCGTCAACTATTATCTTGCTGTGGAGCCTTGATACACCGTTTACGGTATGACAGGCGGCAACGCAAAGATTAGCCATACGAACGAGGCCGTTTTGAACTATTGCTAATTTTTCGGCTAGTCTATAGTCGCCCGTTGTATCGATAATATGCTGACGGTAGCGTTTATCTATTTCGCAAACTATCTGATAAATTCTGGGCAGTCTTTCTTTGAACAGTCCTACCTGCCAACACTCAAGAGCTTCTGACATTATAGTATGATTTGTATAGGCTACAGTTCTTGTAACTAAATCCCATGCCTTATCCCAGGAGTATCCACACTCGTCAAGCAAGAGTCTCATAAGTTCGGGAATAGAGAGTGTCGGGTGGGTATCATTAATATGAACCGCAACCTTTTCAGGCAAATTATCAAGGGTGTTATACTTTCTCATATGACGGGCTAAAATATCCTGAATAGAGGCAGAAACCAAGAAATATTGCTGACGAAGACGAAGTGATTTTCCCTCGGGATGATTATCCTCAGGATATAAAACCTTAGAAATAGCCTCAGCAGTGGCGCGTTGCTCAAGCGCTCTTACATAGTCGCCTTGATTAAAGGCGCTCATATTAAAGTCCTGACATTCAGCACTCCAAAGACGTAAAACGTTTACGGTCTTTCCGTCCTTACCTGCAACCATAAGGTCATAAGGTACTGCACGCACTGTCTGATAATCTTTATGCTCAACGTGGTGATAGTTGTTATCCCACCATTCGTCGATATAACCGTCAAAATTAACGTCAACAGCAGAGGAGGCGCGTTGTTCCAGCCACACACTGCCGCCGGGTAGCCAAAAATCAGGCATTTCGGTCTGCCAACCGTCAACCAATTTTTGACGGAAGATACCAAGTTCATACTTAATGCAATAGCCCATAGCGCTGTAGCTGCCAGAAGATAAACCGTCTAGGAAGCAAGCGGCAAGACGTCCTAGACCTCCGTTGCCAAGACCTGCATCGGGTTCGAAATCATAAAGTCTATCAAGCTTCACCTTATATTTTGCAAGAGCCTTTTGCATAGTATCGGTAAGGTCGAGGTTATAGAGGGTATTTTTAAGCGACCTACCCATTAAAAACTCCATACTGAGATAATAAACGGTTTTTGATTCTTGCTCGTTTACAGCATTTCTGAAGTCTGCCCTTCTCTTGCCCATAATTTCAAGCAACACCAAAACACAGGCCTTGTAAAAAATTTCATCTGAAGCCTGTTCCGGTGTAACGCCAAAATTATGTGATAGCTTTCTCTCGAGCATCGAAGCTATTGAGCTTACAGTATATTTACTCATATTTTTCACCCTTAAATTCAAAAAGATTATTAAATATATTATTTACCCTTATATAATACATTATTCTGACACGCTTTTCAAGTGTTATCTATAACTTAAATTTGGTTATTTTTTGTATATTTTGCATAATTAGGTTTGCAGTTTATACTTGCTTAAGTTTTTTATTAGTAAAAAGATACAAATATAACGCCGTTTTGAAAACAAATAAGCCCGCATTAAAAACAATACGGGCTTTAAATTATTTTATTTTTCGGGCTTCTAAATAATAACGCTTATCTGCGGCGTGTCCCATAGAAAACGTTTTGCGTGGGAGCGAGCCATCCTGCTTAACAGCGGCAAAAAGTTCTTCCTTTTTCATCCCGTCAAACAAAAATCCTATTGTATTTTCCTTTTTAGAAAGCTTTATAAGTGCATCAACACCGTGGATATAGTCAACCTCTATATCCTTTTTATCTGCTAAATATTCATCAAGGAAGTTCTGCAACGTGCCGACCGCTAATTTAGCTTTAGGTTTTACAGAAATTTGTCTCTCCTCTTCGCCGAAATAGCAATCAAATTTTTGAGCATCACTGCCCTCATATTCGCCGCCGCAATACTCAATAAAAGCATCGATTAAAGTATCAGGCTCTGTGCCGAATACCACACGATAGATAGGCTCAAATTCGAGAGCAGGAGAATGAATATTTACAAACTCGGTTAGTGCATAACGGTTAAGCTCGGTTTTATTTAGGTTATAGCATTCCTTGGCAGTTGCAAGTGAATGGTTACCGTCACCAACGCAGAGGGTAAGACCGTTATTTTTATCTGATAGTGCTTGTAAACCGTCGGTTATATCCTTTATTGTAGCTTCATCAAGCAAATAACCCGCGATACGTCCACCGCCTAGCATTAGCTCAAAATCATAAAGCTTTGTAAAGCTTTGCTTTTTGTAAGCTAATGGCTCTATAATCTGCTTTTTATCATCGTCTATCAAAAGCATAATATGAGGAAGCTCTAAGGGAGCATCCTTTCTTATCTCTACGCGGGGAGGAATTCTGCTTATAACGGTTTTTTCGGTAGCCCTTATGGCAGTAGTACTACCCTCGGCATAATCGTACTGCTCAAGGTCGCACTTACCGATTATACCTTGACGGATAACACCGTCCGACTGCAGTCTCTCAACGTATATCATACTGTTTTTATACTCTTTAAAAATGCCCTTATTTATGTAATCTGCCATATTGGCATTAATATCGTTTATTCTCTCGGTATTGTCGGGCTTTAAATAACACTCAGGAAGTATCAATTTTAACGTAGAAGGGGTATTTCCTACTAGGTCTGCCGCCTTTTCCCAATATTCAGGCTCGGAGGTAAATTGGTCACAGGCTATAACCGACCAAGTTTCAAGCTCTAAATTTGGTAAAAGTATATCGGCGGGTAAAAAACAAGGGGTATTATTCATAGGTTCTCCTTACTCAAATCTTGCAAAATATATTGATTTAACACTATCCTCTGCAGGATTTATATAAACTGTAATTTTATTTCTTTTATCCTCTTCAAAAAGGAAGTAATCAAGATAATATTCCTCGGACGATACTGCGTAAAAATGCGAGGGTGCTCCGAGGCACTCAATAACGTCGGTTATTGCAGAGTTGTTGCTGACACCGTTTACCCAAAAGTCACCGTAAACGCTGTTTGGATTGTCGACCTTGTTTTCAGGAATAATAAACTTAACTATCTTGCATTTTTTTAGCGATTTGGAAGAATTCGAAGAATTGTAGAAAACACCAATTAATTCGGTGCCGAATTCATTTTTAAAGCGCACCTGTTGGTATTTACCCGCCAAAACGGTTGAGTCGGCGGTAATTTCGTTTTCTTCAATTAACGTCCAATCCTTTTCCTGCATTTCCTTGTAGGAAATCGGCACTGTAAGTTCACTGCCAGAATAGGTTATTTTAAACTTGTATTTTTTACCTAGATATATATCAGCATAATTTTCAACGTCATATATGCTAATATCCACGTAGGTAGGCATAATTTGATCTTCTGATTTTATTTCGGGAATTTTAATATTCGTATAGTCAGGCTTACTCGAAGTATTAGCCGATGAGCTATCGCCGGACCTATCCACCTTAGAACAGCCTGTTAACGAAAGCATTATACTAAATACCATTAAAATTGCAAATAGCTTTTTTATTTTCACAGTATCTACCTCCCATATAATTATTCTATCATTAAATTTTAAAAAATTCAACAAGCTAATTAAAAACAAGTTTCACGTCCTTGCCGATTGCTTCTTTAAGCTGCTCAAAGGAGTCAAATTTTCTTTCTTGTCTTATAAATTTTACAAAGCGCAAATCCGCGATATCGCCGTAAATATCGCCTGAAAAATTTTCTATATAGGTTTCACAGTATACCCTATCGGTTAAAAATGTAGGTCTGATTCCTATGTTCGTTATTGCTCTATAGGTTTTCGTATTTACGGTAACTCTTGTTTCGTATACGCCAAAAAGCGGCAAGGTTAACACGTCTGGAAAGGGTTGGTTGATAGTTGGAAAGCCCAAGGTTCTGCCACGTTTATCGCCACCTATAATCTCTGCCTTAAATCCGAAATCATAGCCTAGCATTTTGTTGGCTTCCGCCATTTTTCCGAGCGAAATTTTCTCTCTGATGCGAGTAGAGGAAACGGGACTTTCGTCCTGCTCTACACAATCAGAAACAGATAGGTTTATACTGTGTTTTTTGCAATACTCACTAAGAAACGTCGTATCACCCTTAGCATTTTTTCCAAAGTGATAGTTATATCCACAGCATATAAGCGACGGATTATATTCTTCCCTTATTTTATCCAAAAAATCTATGGGAGAAATATCCTTAACCTTAACAAAATCGAGCATTACGGTATCAGTTACACCTAAAGCCTTCAGACGATAAATTCTATCTTCTTTGGTCATTAAAGCTTTAATTTTACTGTCAAAGTATGCTCTTGGTGCCTTCTCAAAGGTTACGGCTGTAACACGATAGCCATTTGCTTTTTCTATTACGGCCTTATGTCCTAGATGTACACCGTCAAACGTGCCCAGCACTACCGCGTTTTTCATAACCTCACCTTTCTTGATTGTACTGATTTATAACACACTTTATATTTACTTGTTTATTATCGTTATCTGCAAACCCAAGTCCTAAAAACAAACTGCCAAACTTTACACGAAGGAGCTCACCATCGCTAAAATCGGCTTTTTTTAACCTGTCGTAAGCTAAAGCACCACCGTTTGAAAAACGTATTGCCTGTTTTTCGGTAACCGAAATTTCTCTAAAATGTCTCACCGCCACCTCTTCGCTTAAAAGATAAGAGGTGATATTATCGGGGGTTATATTGTCAAGTAGCGTGCAGTTATCTAAATCAAATCCCGAAGCAGACGTTCTGCAAAGAGAAGAAAGTGTTGCACCGCAGCCTAAATATTCACCTATATCTCGTGCGAGAGAGCGAATATAGGTTCCCTTAGACACACTAAAATCCACTACGTATTCACAGTCACTTTTGATCTCGACAAGACTCGCAGAGTATACCGCAATACTTCTTTTAGGAATTTCAGCTTCTATTCCCTTACGCGCCAGTTCATAAAGGCGAACACCGTTTTGCCTTATAGCGCTGTACATAGGTGGCGTTTGCTCTATGTTACCTGTGAATTTTTCAAGTGCTTCTTTAAAAGTCTCCTTCGAAACGCTCACCACGTTTTCAGATATAACGTTTCCCGTAATATCACAGGTATCGGTTACAGTACCTAAAAGAATGGTAGCCCTATACACTTTATCGGCATCCAAAAGATAACTTGAGAGAGCTGTTGCTCTACCGATTAAAACAGGTAAAACACCTGTAGCCATAGGGTCAAGCGTCCCTGTATGACCGATTCTGCGCTCTCCGCTTTTACGTCTTATCTCGGCAACCGCCTTAAAGGAGGTTATGCCACAAGGCTTATTTAATAGCAAAAGTCCTTGCATTTTAAATCTCCATAACGTCTTTAACGGCAGAAAGTATAAGAGCCTTAACCTCTTCGAGCGTACCCTCAACCGTAGCACCTGCGGCGCCTTTATGACCGCCACCGCCTAACTTTTTGCATATCTGCGAAGCATCAAGCGGCGGATACGTTCTAAGTGAAATTTTAAAGGTTTTATCGCCTACCTGCTTTATGGTAACACCTGCTTTTACACCCTCTACACTGCGCGAAATAACTGCAATACCCTCAAGGTCTGTACCTGAGCAACCGGTCTTTGTTTGCATTTCTTCGGTTACTGAAAGAATTATGCACCTATCGTCAAAGTGATATTCGGCGGTATCAAGCACCATTCTTTCAAGCTCTAAGAGCTTCTTTGACTTGGTATCAAACATAATTCTTGTTATCTCTTCTGCATTTATATCGTATTCATAAAGACAAGCAGCAATTATATGTGTCTTAGACGTAACGTTAGAATACTTGAAGCAGCCCGTATCTGTAGCAATACCTGTGTATAGCGCCTTTGCAGTCTTAACGTTTATATTAACCTTTAAAAGTGTTAAAAGCTCGTAAATTATTTCGCACGTAGCCGATGCGTTGGCATCTAAATAAAGATATTTGGAAAACTGCGTACTGGAAATATGATGGTCGATAGAAAGCTCTACCTTATCACCAAACTCCTCCTCCAGTGAGCCTAAAAGCTTTTTGTCGGCAACGTCAACCGATATTACCGTAGCATTTTCGCTATCAATATGGTCGGTTTCGGTAACAAAATAATCGTATTTACTTGGTATTACGTCGGAGCAAAGAACAACCGCTTGCTTACCCCTTTCTTTAAGGCCATAGTAAAGCGCATATGCCGAGCCTAGAGTATCACCGTCAGGCGAAGCGTGGGTAAGTATAATATAGTTATCGTGTTTTTTAAGAAACGAAGCCGTACGGCGCAACGATAATCGCTTGCAACCGTTTTGTTCGGTTTTCATAACAAGTAATACCTCCCTTGGTATTTTTAGTCCTTATCCTCTGTGAATGATTCAATAATACGTGAAATATGGGCGCTGTTTTCAATCGAATTATCGGCTACAAAGCGAAGCTCAGGAACCTTTCTAAGCTTCATTCTTTTACCGAGTTCGCGCCTTAAATATCCACTTGCACTCTTATTGAGCACCTTAACAGAGGTTTCGGTTACCTCCTTGCCCTCTATAGCACTAACGTAAGCCGTAGCGTAGGACATATCGCCCGAAACGTCCAACTTAACAATGCTAAGAAGTTTGCTAACTCTGGGGTCCTTTACCTCTTTTAAGAGTTCAGAAAGACAAAGTTTAACATCAGAGGTAACGCGATTTATTTTATATCCTGCCCTTAATCTCTATACTCCTCCATAATCAAGGCTTCAAATACGTCTCCGTCCTTAATATCCGAGAACTTATCAAGGCCTATACCACATTCATAGCCCTGTGCTACTTCCTTTACGTCATCCTTAAAACGTCTGAGTGAAGAAATAGCATCCTCGCATATAACGATACCGTCACGTACAACACGAATCTTGCACGCTCTTGTTACCTTGCCGTTTGTGATATAGCAGCCCGCAATAGTACCAACGTTTGAAATCTTGTAGGTGTTACGAACCTCAGCTGTACCCAAAATGTTTTCACGGTATTTTGGAGCAAGCATACCCTTCATAGCAGCCTCAATTTCCTCGATGCAATCGTAAATTACGCGGTACATACGAACGTCTACACCGTCACGCTCAGCAGCGGCAGCCGCTACAGCGTCAGGTCTTACGTTAAAGCCCACTATAATAGCGCCTGAGGTTTGAGCCAGCATTACGACAGACTCGTTAACTGCACCGACGCCGCCGTGAATAACGTTTACCCTAACCTCGTCGTTAGAAAGCTTTACAAGGCTATCCTTTACCGCCTCAACGCTACCCTGAACGTCAGCCTTAACTATAATGTTAAGGTCTTTAAGGTCACCAACAGACAGCTGTGAGAAGAGATTGTCAAGGGTTACCTTTTGTGCAGAGCCTAACTGCTCGTTCTTAATCTTTTCTTTACGCTGTTCAACAAGCTCACGGGCAAGTCTCTCGTCAGATACGGCGTCAAAGCTATCACCCGCACTTGGAGTTTCTGCAAGACCTGTAATCTCGACAGGAACTGATGGACCGGCTGTCTTTACCTGTTTGCCGTTTTCATCGGTCATTAGACGAACTCTACCTACTGCGGTACCTGCAACGATAATATCGCCGGTCTTTAGCGTACCGTTCTGAACGAGTAATGTAGCAACAGGACCTCTGCCCTTATCAAGACGAGCCTCTACTACTACACCCTTAGCTCTTCTGTCAGGGTTAGCCTTAAGCTCGAGCATTTCGGCAACGAGAAGGATGTTTTCAAGAAGGTCGTCAATACCCATATGAGCCTTAGCAGAAACAGGAACACAGATTATATCGCCACCCCACTTTTCAGGAACGAGTGAGTGTTCGGTAAGCTGTTGTAAAATACGGTCAGGATTAGCCTCCGGCTTATCCATCTTATTTATTGCAACTATAATCTGAACGTTAGCTGCCTTTGCGTGATTTATAGCCTCTATTGTTTGCGGCATAATCCCGTCGTCAGCCGCAACTACTAGCACTGCGATATCGGTAGCCATAGCACCGCGCTGACGCATAGCGGTAAACGCGGCGTGTCCCGGGGTGTCAAGGAAGGTTATATCCTGACCGTGACAGTTTACCCTGTAAGCACCGATGTGCTGAGTGATACCGCCTGCCTCGGTGTTTGTAACAGCGGTGTTTCTGATAGCATCAAGAAGTGAGGTTTTACCGTGGTCAACGTGACCCATAACAACAACGATAGGACTTCTCGGCTTCAAATTCTCAGCGGTATCTTCGGTAATATCCATAATTTTTTCTTCAATTGTAACAACAACCTCACGCTGAATTTTAGCGCCCATTTCGGTTACTACGATTTCGGCTGTATCATAGTCGATAACCTGATTTACGGTTGCCATCATACCAAGCTTTAGAAGGTTTTTAATAACCTCGGAAGCTGTTTTCTTAAGAGCAGCTGCTAGCTCGCCTACGGTAATTTCGTCACCAACAGTTACGGTGATAGGTGTCTTCTTAATACGCTCTAACTGCATACGGCGAAGTTTATCTGCCTCGGTTTCGCGCTTAGCGTTCTGAGGACGGCGATAATCCTGAGATTTTTGCTTAATCTTCTGCTTGCGTGTGAAGTTATCCTTCATAGTACTTGCAGGAGCTATGCTCTCATACTTTTCATTATATTTATCAATATTTACGTTAACTGTTCTTGTATCAACGTATTTAAGCTGGGCAGGACCGCGATTTGGAGCCTCTCCACCCTTCTTCTCTTTCTTAGGCGGAGCAACAAGTGGGCCATCGTATGGTTTTTCTTCACGTTTTGGCTGCTCAGGCTTTTTATTTTCCTTTTTAGGCTGCTCTTCCTTTTTTGGAGCATCTTTCTTTGGAGCCTCTTTCTTTGGCTCTTCTTTCTTTGCATCTTTTGTAGGAGCAGGTTGCTTTTCAACCTTCTTCTCCTCTTTTACTTCCTTCTTAACCTCTTTTTCCTGAGGCTTTGCGGCAGCAGCCTTTAACTGCTCGAGAATAGCCATTTGTTCTGCCAGTTTCTTATTCTTTCTATCCTCTTGCTCCTTAGCCGCCTTCTTACGAGCCTCCTCGCCGGTAGCGAAATACTCGTCAAAGCTCTTAACGGCATTTTTCTTGGTAATGATACCAAATACCAAGCCGATTTCATATTCGTTTAAAGCCGCGCCCGATTTCTTCTCCTCGCCTGTTGCGTCAGTAATCAAGGCAATTAATTCTTTTGTAGAAATTCCAAAATCTTTTGCAAGGTCACTAATTTTATATTTATTTGTCATCAGCATTTACTCCTATCAACCTATGTTTTTAATAGCATCGGCGAATGAACCGTCATTGACCGATACGGCGCCGCAGCTTCTTCCAACGGCATTACTTAATTCGGCAATCCCAATTTCTTGTAATACGAGATATTGGGTATTATTCTTCTCTGCGTGAAATTTAAGTTCCTTTTGACTTTTTACAGACAGGTCGGAAGCTATAACCAAAAGCTTTGTTTTTTGTCTTTGCATAGCCTCGAGCGAAGCGGCTTGACCATACGCCAGTCTACCCGCTTTTGATGCAAAGCCTAACAGGGTCAGCATTTTATTGTTCAAGTTGTTTTAAAGCCTCCCTTAACGCTTCGTAAACCTCGCTATCAATACCGGTTTCAAAGGCACGGGATAAAGCATTGGTTTTTTGGGCTTTTTGAAGGCAATCTGCACACCTACAGATATATGCTCCTCTTCCGGAAACCTTTCCCGTAGTGTCGATTACTATTTCGCCTTCAGGCTTTCTTACAATTCGTATAAGCTCGTGCTTTGGCTTTTTCTCTCTACAGCCTGTGCACATACGAAGAGGTATTTTTTTAGTAGTCAAAGGTTTTTTCTCCCTTCACGCTTTACGTAAATTTTTAAACTGATTATTCGCCGAAAAATCCGCTTTCAGGATGAATGTCTATCTTCCAGCCTGTAAGTTTTGCGGCAAGGCGAACGTTATGTCCTTTATTGCCGATTGCAAGAGATAACTGTGATTCAGGTACTAATACCTTGCAAACCTTAGGTTCGTTGCTCTCGATTTCAACCGAAACAACCTTTGCAGGAGACAATGCTTCTGCAACAAAGGTAGCAGGATCGTCGCTGTATTTAATAATATCAATCTTTTCGCCGCCGAGTTCTTCAACAATTTTGTTAACACGGCTACCCTTAGGACCGATACAAGCGCCGATAGCATCAATATCGGAATTTTCAGACCAAACTGCAAGTTTTGTACGAAGACCTGCCTGACGCGAAATACCCTTAATTTCGATTATACCCTCAAATATTTCGGGAACCTCGGTTTCAAAAAGACGTTTTACAAGTCCCGGATGGGTACGTGATAGCATAACGCGCGGTCCCTTTTCGGTTTCCTTAATACCTGCGATGTAAACCTTAATATGATCGCCCTCGTGAAGTATTTCATCGGGAACCTGCTCTATCTTAGGAAGTGTAGCCTCACTGTGACCGATTAAAAGAATTGCGTTACCGGTCTTAGGGTCAATTCTCTGAATTATAGCTGTTACAAGCTCACGGCTGTGGCTCTTGAATTCAGCGATGCTCTGTCCCTTTTCAGCCTCTCTAACTCCCTGACGGAAATTGTTTTTAGAGTTTTGTGCTACTATTCTGCCAAACTTTTTAGGGTCAAGCTTAATGTCTATAAAGCCTTGTTCGATAGCTTTAGGATCTATTTCAGCTGCTTCCTCTTTTGAAATTTGTGTAAACTTATTTTCAACCGTATCTACTATTTCTTTTCTAGCGGTAACCACAAAAAGCTCTTTCTCAGGATCAATAAGGCAGGATACTATATCATTGCCGCCAAAATCCTTACGAGCCGCTACTATAATAGCCTCTGCTATCTTATCGGCTATAAATTCCTTTGGAATTCCCTTCTCCTGCTCCATAAGAGCGAGAGCCTCAAAAAACTCCTTATTATCCTTCTTTTCCTTTGCTGTCATTCTAGTCTTTGCCATTTTATTACTACCTCCATATTAAAAAAGAAACTAATTTAACTATTTTAAAAATCCATAAGGATTGCTTTTGCAATATCTGCTTTCTTAAAAGTAATACTTCCGTTTTCATTTTCAAGGTAAACGTTCCCGTCAAAATCCTTTAAAACGCCCTCAATCTGCTTATTGCCGTCAATCGCTTTGAACAGCTTTACCCTGATTTTTCTGCCTACCATTGCGGCAAAATGCTCATTTCGGGACAACTCACGTTCAAGACCGCACGAGCAAACCTCGAGAAAATACGATTCTTTAATCGGGTCAGCCTCGTCAATTACAGGGTCAATTGCGTGGGAAACCGCCGTGCAATCGTCAATGTTGATGCCGTCCGGTTTATCAATAAAGATTCTAAGGTACTTAGAAGCGCCCTCTTTTACAAAGGCAACGTCCCACAGCGTTACGCCCTGTGCTTCAACCGTTTCCTTCACAAGCGCGTAAATTTTTTCAGTTATTTGACTCAATTGTGTCACTCCTTAAAAGCAGTAAAGTGGTAAACAAAAGTGAGTGGGTTTCCCCACTCACCTTTCTTAGCATACTTTCTTCTAAAATATTATAACACAAGAAAACAATAAAATCAAGTATTTTTTAAAATTTATTCGTCGCCTTCACCTTTATATGAGTTTACGTATATCGTAACAGCTACGTTGGTATTAACCTTTGTACCGTAGGTAGGAGTCTGCTTTATAACAACGTCAGGCTTTTTAGTCGTATCGTATTTTTCCTCAATGATTATATTCTCATAAAGGAAGCCCTGTTTTAAAAGCTCAAGAATTGCTTCGTCCTTAGTTTGACCTATAACGTTAGCAATCTTAATTTCTTTAGGTCCTAAGCTAATTGTAAGTTCTATCTTAGTACCCTTTACAACAGACGAACCCGCATTTATAGACTGGGCGCAAATAGTTCCCCTTGCCTTATCGGAATACTCCTGACCCTTTATCTCAAAGGTGAAATTATCATAATCGTCTTTAAGCACCTCTTCAAGCTGTGAATAATACATACCGTTAAGCTGAGGTACCTTATAATGCTTAGTAATCTGTACGTCAGCGCCGGGATCCATCGTGCCGATAGACTCAACCTCAGGCATTGAGGTAGTAGGTATCTTATTTTGCTCTTTTTCAGGGAAAAGCACGTCCTTAAACATAAATACTACAATAGCGCCGATGATTAAGAAAACAGCTGTTGTACAAACCGCGGATATAAGTGCATACTTAGCCCCCGATACACCCTTTTCTGCCTTCTCTGCTTTTTTGCGAACCTTTTCGGCAATCTTTGTGTCAGAGCTAATTTCCTTTGCAAGTTCTGCCTCTTTAGCCGCCTTACGCGCCTGAGCAGCTCTGCGAACGCTATCCTCGGTCTCGCCGTATACAAGCTCGTTTTTGAAGGCTTCAACGCTTGAGGTTCTGTTATTCGGAAGCACCTGTAAACCGTTAGCTAAAGCTACCAGTACCTGACGCGGTAACTCGTCGGCATACTTTGAAGGAATGGTCATACCGTCGTTTTCAATGCGCTCGTCAGCCTTCGGAGGAATCATACCTATAAGGGTTCTGAAAAGGGTCGCGGAAAGACCGTAAACATCGGTATAAGCGCCAACGCTTAAATTTGTATCCAAATACTGCTCAGGAGCAGCGTAGCCGTCAAAAAGCTCGGGTTCAATGTCGTTTTCCATACAGCGAGTGCTCTTAACACATATATTAGACAGTCTAAGCTTTGCATCTCTGCCTACTATGATTGTTTCGGGAGAAATCGCATAGTGGAAAATACGTTGCTCGTTGAGTGCAATAATTGTATCAATAAGCGGTAAAAACAGAGGCCTTGCCTGTTCCCACTTAAGAGTTTTACCGTTTCGCTCTAAAAAATCTTCAAGGGTTATTCCGTTTATCCTGTCAAGCGCGGCATAGCAGGTTCCGTTCTCCTCAAAGGCGCTGTATACTGTAGGAATCGACTGAAGCTGTTCATCAATAAGAGTGCGGTTAATTTCGAGAAATTCCATAAGACCTTCATTGAATGCAAATTCACAACCGGGAACTACCGATACAGTTTTATCAGGATTTCTCTTTGAAGCACCTTTAGGCAGATACTCTTTTACGTCTACTACCTTTTCTTCTTTAATATCGTAGGCTATGTAGGTAATGCCCTCGCTGTTTTTAGCAGTAGCCTTTCCAAGTACAAATCTTTCTGCTAAGATATGCTTAATCGGTAAAGCATCCTGCGGATTTTGTGTAGTTTGGTTAAATCCGCAAGTAGGGCAAATCTCTTCGCCTTGATTATTCCCCATACACATAGGACAAAGTTTCTCGATATCTATCATAAGTAACCTCCGAATTCTAAACATATAATAGGTGAATAATTCGACATATTATTTTACCATATATTTACGGATTTTACAAGTGTTAATTAGACAAACTCGAATTTTCCCTCTAGTATAAACAGTATTACAAGGGTTGCAAGTGCTATTACTAAAAGCGAAATAACGGCTGTTAAAACGAAGCTTTTCTTGTCGGTTGGTTTATTTCCGGAAAACAGTAGTCCCATCTTTTTGAATACTCCGCTTACAGGCTTATATATCAGCATAGTTATAGCCGCATTAACGACACCCTTTAAAAGATTAAAGGGTAAAATGAGTGTGGGAAGCATATCTATAACTACCTGTCTTGGTACGTGCATATAAAACGGCGTAACAAAAAGATTGGCTAAAAGCATAATCGCAGTCATAACAAAAACCGCAAAAACACTGCCTATAACAGCGCCCGAAAGCGTACGTTTATATCGGTAAAAAAGACCGCAAACCGACGCGAAAGCGGCACTCGATAAAAAGTTCATTATAAGCCCGTACACGCCCGTATCACTAACCGATAAAAATTCAATACCCGATACTATAGCCGCTGATGCCAAAGCATAAATAGGGCCGTATAAAAAACCTATAACCGCCAGTACCGCATCCTTAAAATCAAAGGTTAAAAAACTCACCTTAAATCTAAATAAGAACACACAAAGGAATGCAACCGCGCAAAGTATTGCCGCAACGGTTATTTTTTTAAGCTCTGTTTTTTGTTTCATAAATAACACCTCAAAAAAAATGCCCCCTGAAAATCAGGGGGCAAACTTAAAATTTTGAAAATTTAAAGCTTTAACTTCTCTTATCCGGACTTTAACCGTCGGCTTTGGAATTTCACCAAATCAACCAAAAAGGCTCGCGGGCTTTACCGCCGGTGGAGAATTTCACTCCGCCCTGAAGTTTTTAAAATATTATATGCTTTAGTTTTAGTTTAGTTAATCTTGCCGTAAAGCGGGATATCGCTATCCTTTTTAGGCTCTCTTGTAGGAGCAGTTGCTACGGTATTTGACCTTCTGTCGTTACCTCTGCCGTTTCTGTTGTTGCGACCGCCCTTAGAGCTTCTGTTGTTTCTGGAAGGCGCGGTTGCTTCCTTTCCCTCAGGATAGATAACAACCTTTCTGGCAGCTCCGGAACCTACGGAATTTGACACAACGCCCTCAATTCCCTGAACAGCGGTGTGAATGATTCTGCGCTCATACGGATTCATAGGCTCAAGTGCTCTGCTTCTGCCGTTTTGCTTTACCTGTGCCGCAACCTTTTCAGCCAATGCTATCAAGGTCTGCTCTCTCTTTTCGCGATAGTTACCGATGTTAACCGTAACCTTAAAGTATCCGCCACCGTTATTAGCGGCAAGACTTGAAAGATACTGTAACGCGTCAAGCGTTTCACCTCTGCGGCCAATAACTACACCAAGACCCTCGCCGTCCAGCACTATAACTGCAGAATTTTCGTTTTCAATTGCTTTTACGGTAATATTCTCACAGCCAAGACCTGAAAGGATTTCTTTAAGGTATGCTATAGCTCTGCCTGTATTGCTATCCTTAGCTATCAAAGACTCATCCACTGCCTTTGAATAGTCAATAGCGTCAAAAACAGCTTCAGTCTTTGCTACTGCTTCTTTTTTAGGTTGCTTTTGTGCGGTTTGCGATTGTTTTGGAGCAGGTTGTGGTTTTTCTGCCTTTTCCTTTTTTGTTTCCTTCTTTTTAAGGTTATTTTTTACCTTTACAGGTTTCTCATCAGGCAATTCAATAAACGCTCTAACCTCTGCCTGACAGCCACCGAAAAGACCTAAAACCTTTTTCTTGCTTTGTGTTATAATTTCAAACTGTACGTCGTCATCTATACCAGCACCAAGATTCATACGGGCATTTTCCTGTGCTTCGGTTATATCTGCACCAAAGCCTCTTGCTTCTCTAATCAAAATAATATCCTCCTTGAGGTCAAACGTTATTGTTCTACGCCTTTAAATTTTTCAAGCTGCTTGATTTCGAAATCAGCCTCTACAGCTAATTCCTTTGCGCGTGTTGCGGCAAGTAATCTTTGTGGTCCGTAGAAGACCTGAACAGCTGACTGTAAAAGTCCGCCTATAAGTGAAGAACAAATCCAATAAAATCCTACACCGCCCGGTAATCCAAAACCTATAAACAGGGTGATTATCGGGAAAAGAAGCATCATTCCTGCCATGCTGGGCGCATCAGGATTGTTCTTCTTGTTGATTTTCATAGATATTACGCTTGTTAAAATCTGCGAAAGGAAAGCACCTATCGGGATAAACCAAAGTGCTTCAAAGGTCTTGAAATCGATGCTGAATTTTGGAGTTCTTGTAAGGTCGATACCAAAAAGTTTGTAGTCTATTTGGGTAGCATCGTCCTTAGCCTTAATAGCCAAATAATCGTCCTTTATCTCTTTGTACTGCTTCTCGGTTAAAATCTTTTCGATAAGCTTATCGTCTTGGGCACGGATAATACGGATAACACCCAACTCATTGTTAGACTTAGTTGCTGTAAGACCGTATTCCTTATTTAAAGAATTATAAAGCTTTTTATCGGCCTCGTTTTCAGATTTAGAAAGCTCACTCATTCTTGTAGAAATGGCAGTGTTAACGTTGATTACTTTATCGTGGTTTGCACCTGCCATATAGGTAAGCGGAGACATAATGAGATAATAAATACTTAAAAGCAAAAGCATACGAACAAGCATTGGAAGACAGCCGCCTGACATCGACACGCCTTCCTCTTGATAGAGCTGCTGCATAGCGGTATTGTATTTTTGTTTATCATCACCGTAGCGTTTTTTAAGCTCGTCAAGCTTTGGCTTGATTCTTGTCTGCTGAACGGTAGATTTCTGGCTTTTAATAGTAAGCGGAATGATTAATAAATTTATAAACAGAGTAAATAATAAAACGGATACTGCAAAGTTTCCGTTAAAGATACCTGCTATAAAACGCATAACGTAACCTAACGGTATATTTATATAGTTAAATAACCATTGCATATCTTTTCACCCTTTCGGTGTTGTTTTTAATTTTTCTTTTTAGGTACAGGGTCATATCCGCCCTTGCAGAGCGGATTGCATCTGAGTATACGCCAAAAGGCTAAAGCACAGCCCTTTATACAGCCGTGAACTTCAATAGCCTCTATAGCGTAAGCGGAACAAGTGGGTGTGAACCTACAACAGGCAATTTTACGCGGAGAAATGTGTTTTCTGTAAAACTCAATCATTCTTATAAGCAAACTACTTATCGGTCTCATCTTCACACCATAGTCCTGCATTTTTAAGTTGCTTTTTTAAAACTTTAGCAACGTCGGTACTTTTTACCGTTAAAATCTTTGTTCTTGCAACAATAACAAAATCGCTACCGGGCTTGATATTTTGAGCGCACGCTCTAAATGCTGCCCTTATAACGCGCTTTGCGCGATTGCGCTCTACCGCACCGCCTAACTTTTTAGACACGGTAATTCCAAGGCGCAATCTGTTTTTTCTTCCCTTAGCCGAATATATGACGCACATCGGTGCTACGAGGCAAGTACCCTTATGGTATATACGCCTAAAATCATAATTTTCCTTCAGGCTTTCAATTTGCTGCATAGCCTTCTTCCTCCCATTTAAGACAAAACGCCAAATAAAAGGAAAAGCCACGTGGAAGTGGCTTTTAGTAAGTTAACTGCTTTCTTCCCTTTGCTCTACGACGGGCAAGTACCTTTCTGCCGTTTGCAGTTGCCATTCTCTTTAAGAAACCGTGCTCTTTCTTACGGTGAAGCTTCTTAGGCTGGTATGTTCTTTTCATTATTCTAAACCTCCCTCTAGGACATCTTGCTGTTGTGCATAAAATAAAATTTTATTAACTAGCACACAACCTATCAGTTTAGAATTATAACCTATAACCGCCCCTTATGTCAACTAAAAATATTAAAATATACGTATTTTTTTCAAAAAATTAAAAAACTGTTGAAAAAAGAAAGCCTATGTGCTATCATATTATTTGTGAAAGATGGGAACACCTTTTTCACTTCTTCACACTTCACTATTGCTTTTTACTCATAATTCGGGGGTGTAGCTCACCTGGGAGAGCGCTTGAATGGCATTCAAGAGGTAGTCGGTTCGATCCCGATCATCTCCACCAAAACAAAAATCCGCTGATGAAAATCAGCGGATTTTTTGTTTTGCCATATTACCGCCTTATTGCAATGTCTAGACATATATGCTATAATTAATATATTAATAATATTCTTTTATTATCGGAGGGGAAGTAATGCGAATTATCTTTTTGATTTTAGGAATTATTACTCTATGCATATCCTTTGTGTTTGCCTTTAAAAAAAGGTATGATACTAAAAAATGTATTGCCGCTTTTACGTTAGGTATTCTTTTTGCAACCTTTATTATGGTTTTGCCTACAGAGTGGGTAAAGGAAGGAAAGGTTGTGCAATCCCCTGTTCTTTATACTATTCTTTCCTCCCTGCTTTACAGCTTTAAGGCTCTGAGTGGCAGACAGGATATTTCTCAGCTAGAAACAATAGCACTAGGTGGTGCGGCAAAAGTAATCTACATATACGTCAGCTATTTTATGTTTATGTTAGCACCGATTTCCGCCTCAGCCTTAATTTTAACCTTTATTGGTGATACGGGTGAAAAACTCAGATATTTCTTTTCTGTTACTTCGAAATATCACGTTTTTTCAGATATTAACCAAAACTCCCTTGCTCTTGCTAAGGGAATAAAATCCTCAAAAGCTAAAGGAATAATTATATTTTGCAACGCTAAACAGGCAAAGGAGGATTTCTTGGCAGAGGCTAAAAAGCTGGGCGCTATAACACTTCATAAACCCTGCAAGGATTTTAAGCTTATTAAGAGTTTTTGTGAATACGAATTCTATTTTGTCTCCGAAAACGAGGACGATAATATTGCTCTGAGTGAAAATTTCATATTAAAAAAGGACAAGCTAAGCCGTCACAAAATAACCGTTAACGCCTTTGCACAAAGCGGTATAAATATCAAGCTTATGGAATCTATGCTTTCTAAAAAACCTTACGCTGTTTTTGAAAGCGCCGATAAGCTACTTATA
The DNA here is from genome assembly GCA_045613005.1 of Acutalibacteraceae bacterium. Taxonomy (GTDB): domain Bacteria; phylum Bacillota; class Clostridia; order Oscillospirales; family Acutalibacteraceae; genus UBA737. Next base: position 18,662 of record JAZLAD010000174.1, read on the forward strand.
GATGAAGCGATACGAATAGTTAACACCGCGCCCAAAACCAACCTTGTTTTCTTTAATACCTCAAAAAAAGATAAAAAATTAACTGCCTTTTTAAATGAATATTCAGACAGTTTTAACAAGCCGCCGGTTATTTTTGACACCGATTGGAAAACCACAAAATTAAACAATAGCTT
>JAZLAD010000175.1:0-6950 GCA_045613005.1 Acutalibacteraceae bacterium
GAATTTGAATTCCACATTAGCTGCGGTAACGGTGCTAAGAAAACCTGGGAAGTAACAAACATTACCGTAACAGCTACACATCCTGACGGTACTGTTGAAACATATCCTGCAACAGAGGAAGAAGAGCCAGACGAGCCTGTTGAGCCAGACGAGCCTGTTGTTACCCCAAATCCACCAAAGAACCTTGATTTCTCTGAAGGCTTTACCTACTGGGCAGGTGAAACATCTATCTATTTTGTTGAGAACGGCGTTCACAAAACAAACAACACATATGCATCAGGTTCTTGGAGATGGCTCAAGACCGAGAAATACAACATTCCTAATGCAGTAGCAGGTACAACTGTTAAGCTTACATTCGATGTTGCATTTGAAGACGGTCTTCCTTCAATGGACGGCAACGCAAATCAGGAGGGTACTCTTAACAGTGCAGTAGGCTATAAGATTCTTGATACATATCTAGCCGATGCTTCTGTTGGAGAGACCGACAGAAGAGACTCATCTTTAGATGAAAATCACGCAATGCGTGATAAAGTTTCACGTAATGAAGTTTTCTATAACGAAGAAGGCACAGTAACACTAGGACCTATCACCGTTACCGGTCCTGCACAGGAATTTGATTTCTGGATCAGCTGCGGTAACAGTGCTAAGAAAACTTGGGAAGTAACAAACATTACTGTAATAGTTACACATCCTGACGGTACTGTTGAAACATATCCTGAAGTAGTAGAAGAAAAGGTTGCTAAGGTTGGCGATACTGAGTATGCAACTCTTGAAGAAGCTATCGCAGCTGCAAACGGCGGCACAGTAGTTCTTCTTAAGGACATCGCTCTCGAAGCTCCTATAACAATCGCTAAGGGTACTGTTGTTACTATCGACCTTAACGGTAAGACACTTTCCGGTGTTGATACTACCGAAAAGAGCTACGCTCTTATCTACAACTGTGGTACACTTACAATTAACGATACTATAGGTACCGGTAAGATTACAGCTACTGCTACTATAAACAGCGGCTGGGGCCGTTACTCATCAGTTCTTTCTAACAATCCCGGCGGTAAGCTTACCGTAAACGGCGGTACAATCGAGCACCTCGGCGGTACTGATATGGCTTACGCTATTGATAACCTAACAAATGGTAAGGGCACATATGCAGAAACCATCATCAACGGTGGTACTGTTAAGTCTCCTTACGCTGCTATCCGTCAGTTCCTTAACGGTATTGAAGCTCAGAACATTTTAACCATCAACGGTGGTAGAATTGAGAGCACTAACAGAGCAATATTCTTCCAGGATCCTAGCGCAAATGCAAATACTGGTACACTTACCGTTACTGCTAATGCTGAGATCTACGGTGATATTCGTCTTTCTGTAACTGCAGGTTCTACCGAGTGGCCTGTTGAGGTTTCTATCGCTGCTGCAGCATTAAAGGACGGCGAAGTTACAAACAACTATCTCCCGGATGGTTATCTGATTAATAACGGCAATGGCACTTACGGTGTAGAGTTTGATCCTTCTTACGGTAAGGTAGCTATGATTGGCGATGCATATTATGCAACTCTTGAAGAAGCATTTGCTGCTGCACAGGAAAACGATACAATCAAGCTTATCGCTAACGTTGTACTCGATGCTCCTATAACAATCGCTAAGGACGCCGTTGTTACTATCGACCTTGCTGGCTTTAAGATTTCTTATGACAGCGCAGTTCAGGGCGAAGCAATGATTTCTAACAAGGGTACCCTTACAATTAACGATACTGTAGGTGGCGGTGAAATCTACTATGATATTACCGATGTTACTGCTGACAGCACTTACGGCAAGGGCAACTACACTATCGACAACGCAGGTACTTTAACACTTAACGGCGGTAAGATTAATATTGCTAAACTACGCGATCACGCTAAGTATCCAATCAATAACAACAGCACAACAGGTGACGCTATATTCGTTATGAACGGCGGTTCACTCTACAACTACAACACAAGCGCAATCCGTCAGTTCTGCAACAGCACGGTTTACAACAACTCCGTTACTATTAACGGCGGTTTAGTAGAAGGCTACAGCGCTATTTGGGTACAGAACCCAGGTAAGAATACCGTTAACGGTACTCTAACCATCACAGGCGGTGAAATCAAAACTACTGCTGCTGCATACGTAAACGGCACAGCCGAATTAAAGGATGTAGGCTCCGCTATCTACTTCACTATCGACGGTGAAGGCGGCGCTTGGAGTGATACCTCAGCTGTTGTAATCACAGGCGGTACCTTCAACGAGAACATCTATCTTGCTGAAGAAGCTCCAGAGAGCATTACAACCGAAGAAACTGCAACCTATAACGGCTACGTTGAGCTTCCATTTGTAGAGGAATACGACCTCGAAACAAAGCTCTATTACGTTAAGGGCTTCAAGCCTACAGGTAGCGAAGAAACACGCTACGGCTTCTTAATGACAATCGGTATCGATTCTCTTGATTATAAGAAGAACGGATGCGGCTTCTACGTAACCATCGGCGACGAAACTCAGAAGTTTGTTATTGAAAACGGCGTTGTTTGGGATAGCCTTACCGTTGAGCTTCTATCAGGAACAGTAGAGCTCACACCTGTACAGTTTGGCGAGAGCAATCAGTACATTATGCACTACACTGTATACTTCACAGAAGAGCAGCTCGAAGCTTTAGGTGATAAGGAAGTTTCAGTTAAGGGCTTTGTTACCACTTTTGAAGGCGAAGAGCTCACAACTAAGACATTTAACTGCGGTACACTCGCATAATAAAACAGTTAGGAGGATAGATATATGAGAGCTTTTTTAGAGATCACAAAGATTGATTTAGAAGATATTATAACAACTTCTACTGTTACCCCTGAAAACGAAGGCCTTACCAACGGCGGCGCAGGTACTGCCGGAAGCGGCACAGGTAACTCAGGTGGTTGGGGCGAAGAAAAATCTTCAACCTTACTTGATTAATCGGAAAATTTAGTTACAATAGTGGGCTGTTACTTTTGTAACAGCCCACCTTGTTTATTTGCCCGATTTTACAAAACGCATTTAAACAGGACTTTTAGCATCACTTTTAGGAGATACATATGATTAAAGTTATTATTCGCAGATTTTTAGAACTGTTACTGCCTTGCGCTTGTGTTTCCGCGATAGCCGTGGTACTTAATGTTTATTTGTTTAACAGTACAACAATGGCTGCTTTTATAATAGGATTTTTAGGCGCTGTGGCTTGGTTTGCTTTAAACGTGCATATGCTGAGAAACTGCTATTTTGATTTGCACGATAAAAAAGAGTATTTTATTGCCAATTTTATAGCGTATGCCCTTTTCGGTATATGCACAGTTTTGATATACGTTTGTTTTTCAGGCGCTGTATACAGTTGGATTTTTGCGATAGCAAAATTTTTAAAATATACTCAGCTTGACTTTACAACCGTTCAGTCAACCGCCTTTTTTCATCTCTTAGGCGGACTTATGATTTGTTTGGCTCCAATCGGAATGAATTGGATTTTTGAACCCGAAGAAGACGAGGAATACGAGCCAGACGGTCAGGACGAGCAGTCCCAAGAAGAAATCGAAGAGTGAGAATAATACTATGTTTACTGTGCGATTGGCAGAGCTGAATATTGCAATTGACAATAAATACGAATATGTAAAAACGCTTTGTGAGGATTATATAGTCGAGGGGGAAGCGGATTTTTGCGTTGCTGTAACCGATGAGCAAATAAATGCCGAAAGAAATTCCTTAGAGGACGAGGAACCCTATCTTGAGTCTCTTGCAATTTACAGAGAAATTGCAACGAGCATAATAGATTTCAACGGATTTTTGTTACACGCGGCTGTAATTTCGGTCCAAAACAGCGGAATTGCTTTTTTAGCTAAAAGCGGAACGGGCAAAACCACGCATTTAAATTTGTGGCTACAGCTTTTAGGCGAGAGGCTTACCATTATAAACGGCGATAAACCCCTGCTTCGATTTATCGATGGAAAATTATATGCCTACGGTACACCTTGGGCGGGAAAAGAAGCTCTTAACACTAATGCTAAAACACAACTTAAAAACGTTTGTTTTATATCACGTGCAGAGCAAAATAAATGTTTTGCTCTTACCGATAAGGAACTGATTTTCAAAAAGCTGTTTTCTCAGGTTTATCTTCCAAAAAACCCGCAAAGCCTTAAAAACACGCTTGATTTTTTCGGAAAAATTATGGAAAATTGCAGCTTTTATTCTATAGAATGCAATATGGATATTGAAGCCGCAAAAACAGCATATCAGAAAATCCTGTTATCGCAAGACAATCAGAAAACGTAACAAATTAATATACCGTAAAAAGAGGCTGTCTCACTTTCCTTAGTGAGACAGCCTCTTTTACTTTTTGTATTGACTTATAAAGGTTAACAGGGTATAATTGTTGCATACACAACAGTTGCATATGCAACTAATTTGAGGTGAGGTTAAAAGTGCCTAAATTTATGAAAACGCTTAATAATATCAGCCGTTCACAGTTAACGTTTCGCGCTGAGCGTTTAAAAGCGGAAGGTATTTGTGCTACGCACCACAGCTTTATTTTGGCTATTTGCCATAACAAAGGTCGCTCACAAGAGGAATTATCACGTGAGCTTTGCCTTAATAAAAGCACGGTTGCAAGAACGCTCATTTTCCTTGAGGAAAAGGGATACGTTGTAAGAAAGGCAAACACCCTTGATAAGCGAAGCTTTTTAGTGTATCCCACCGATAAAATGCTTAAAATTTATCCCTTGGTAGTAAGCATCACGCGTGAATGGAACGAGAGTCTTTGCGAGGGCATAAGCAGCGGGGAATTAGAGGTATTTTTCTCGGTGCTAAACCAAATGGAGCAAAAGGCAAAAGCTTTAACTTTAAACAGGGAGGAAATGTAACTTGCGACAAATATTAAAATATCTAAAGCCCTGTAAAAAAAGAATGCTTTTCGGCTTTATTTGTAAAATGGTGGGCACCGCCGCAGAGCTGTTTTTACCCTTTCTTTTAAGCTACATACTTGAAAAGGTGATTATAACGCTTGATATAAAAAAGATAATTTTTTACGGCGTTATTATGCTTATTTGTTCTGCGGTTGCCTGTGTCGGAAACATAGTTGCAAACCGTTCCGCTTCAAAGGTTGCAACCACGTTTTCACTTGCTATGCGAAAGGAATTATTTGAAAAAACGCTCTATTTATCGGCGCGTGATACCGATAGATTTACAATTCCATCGCTAGAAGCGCGTATCACCTCTGATACCTATAACGTTCACAACTTTATCGGTATGATGCAGAGAATGGGGGTACGTGCTCCCATATTACTGCTTGGCGGAATAATAATCACACTGTTTATGGATGCAAGACTATCACTTGTTATGATTGCAACTCTGCCGCTGATTTTCGTGGTGGTTTATACCGTATCTATAAAGGGTATTCCGCTTTATGAGAGGGTTCAAACAAGGGTTGACAGTATGATAAGGGTAGCGCGTGAGGACGTTCAGGGTATCCGCGTTATTAAGGCGCTCTCTAAAAACGACTATGAAAACCGCCGCTACGATAAGGTAAATCAAGCCCTTGCCAACGAGGAAAAACGTGCGGGTGTTTTAATGAGCACAGTTAACCCCTTTATGACCTTACTTATGAACCTTGGCATTGCGGGTGTTGTGGCTGTTGCGGCGTATCAGGTAAAGCTTGGCAATTCATCAAGCGCTACTGTCATTGCATTTATGCAGTATTTCACGCTGATTTCTATGGCGATGATGTCGCTGTCGCGAATGTTCGTTATGTATACAAAGTGTGCCGCATCGGCAAAGCGAATTATGGAGGTTGTAAACACCCCAAATAGCTTTGACACTATAGAAAAAACTCAAACCGAAGAAACACCGCATATTGTCTTTGAAAAAGTTAATTTTTCATATCTTGGCAAAAAGGATAATCTTCACAATATAAATATAAAGGTAAACAAAAACGGAAGTCTTGGAATTATCGGAGCTACGGGCAGCGGAAAATCCACCCTTATAAAACTGCTTATTCGTTTTTATGACGTAGATTCGGGAGAAATCAGGATAAACGGCGTAAACCTTAAGACCTACACAAAAGAGGAATTAAGCTCTATGTTTGGTGTGGCACTGCAAAGCGACTTTATTTACGCCGAAACCATAGAAGAAAATATCCGCTTTGGCAGAGATATTTCGGACGATGCTGTTATCCGTGCCGCCAAAATAGCTCAGGCACACGATTTTATCACCGCCTTTCCCGAAGGCTATAATCATCTTTTAGCCTCGAAGGGTACTAATATTTCGGGCGGTCAGCGTCAGGGTATTTTAATTGCCCGTGCAATCGCTGCAAACCCTGAAATTTTAATTTTAGACGATTCCTCCTCAGCGCTTGACTATAAAACCGATGCTACGCTTCGCAAAACCTTAAGCAAAGAGCTTAAAAATACCACGGTAATTATGGTAGCACAGCGTATTAGCTCGGTTAAAAACTGCGAAACAATAGTGGTTTTAGACGAGGGCGAAATTATAGGTATCGGAACACACGATGAGTTACTTCAAAATTGCGCTTCCTACAGGGGAATCAGCGAGTCACAGATGGGAGGGGCTTTTGTTGACTAACCGTAATAACACAAAAAAGAAAAGTAAGCGCGGAATAGTGCTAAGACTCGGTACCTACGTGCTTAGAGAATGGAAGCTTTTTATCCCCGCAATAATTTTTACACTTCTGTCAAATCAGTTAGCACTTCTCGGCCCTAAATATTCGGGCGCCGCAATAGATGCTATCGAGGCTTCGGGCGGTGTAAACTTTGAGCTAGTTTGGAAAAACATTATAATTATGGTATTATGCTATGGCGTATCGGCTTTGCTATCCTACTTTTTGGCGCTTATAATGATACACCTTAGTCAGCGCATAATCTATCTTATGCGAAAACAGCTTTTCGAAAAGCTGAACACTCTGCCCG
>JAZLAD010000176.1:0-1556 GCA_045613005.1 Acutalibacteraceae bacterium
AAAACGGTACGTCGTAGGCGCCGTACCCTACAAAAAATTAACGGCTCGAGGTTTAACCTCGAGCCTGTTTTAGTTTATAAAAATTCTTCAGGTGTTTTGCGGTCTTTAAAGTAGTATTCGCGGTCGCGCTCTGTCACCTCTCGCAAAACTCTGCAAGGGTTTCCCACCGCAACAACGCCTGACGGAATGTCCTTTGTCACTATGCTTCCCGCACCTATCACGGTGTTATCGCCGATAGTAACACCCGGCACCACCACAACACCGGCACCCAGCCAACAGTTTTTGCCGATATGAACACTGGCGTTATACTGAAGTCCCTGTCTTCTAAGCTCGGGGTCTATCGGGTGACCTGCCGAAGCCAAAACCACGTTAGGACCTATAAGTGTGTTATCGCCAACGTAAATATGCGTATCGTCAATCATTGTAAGACCGAAATTTGCATAAACGTTTTTGCCAAAATGGCAATGCTTACAGCCAAAGCTTGAATACAAAGGAATTTCAAGGTATGAGCCCTCGCCTATTTCGGCAAACATTTCCTTTAAAAGCTTATTTCTCTTTTTTAACTTGGTGGGCTTTAAGCGGTTATACTTATAAAGTCTTACCTGACACTCGTTTTGCTCTTTAAACAGCGCCTCGTTATAGGGCATATAAAGTGCGCCCGAGTGCATTTTTTCCTTTATATCCATCAGATAACGTCCTTTAAGCTTGCCTTTACAACGTTATCAGCCGCACGGCGAAGCTCAGGAAGTGTTTTGCCCTCTAAAATCAGCGCATACATATTAAGAATTAAGGTTTCAAGCTCACTGCCCTCTTTAAGCTCACAGTGGGATTCGAGTACCTTCTTAGCGTCAGCCATATTTCTCTCAACGCCCTCGGTTTCGAGTAAATATCTGTGTAGGCCTGCCGCCGCACCGATTGCGATATATGCAGGGGTAATGCCAACCTCTAATGCTAAGGAGGAGGAACCTATAAGTCTATCCTGTGGGGATAGCTTTCTTGCAGGGTCGCCGCCAACTCGCTTACAGGTATCTTTAAGCGCAGCATTGGTAAAGCGGTTTAAAAGGTCGGTAATATGAAGCATTATGCTTTCAAGCTCTACGCCGTATTTCTTACAAAGTGCTCTCGCGCTCTCTTGCATAGCGCCGCGAACGATTAAATAAACCTCGTCCTTGTCGATTGACTGATATATGTATTCGAGTCCTAATATGTCGCCAAGGTACGCACAGGTTGCGTGGCCCATATTGTGAACGTAAAGCTTTCTCTTTAGATAAAAATCAAAGGGCTCAAACGGTACCATATTCTTAATAGCGGGAATTTCGCCCTTGAAAGCCTCTTTGTCAACAGGTAAATAGCCGTAGCTCTCAACGCAAACGCGCATTGGGTTGCCGTCCTTCATATCGTCGGTCTGAACAGGTACCATTCTGCCGATAGATGCTTCTACAAGACCTATATTCTCGTCCATCCAAGCCTGTTCGTCCTCTGTTAGATACTCTTTAAGCATCTTTTCAATAACCTTATTAGCGTCCATAAGGTTTTCGCAGATGATGATGTTAAGA
>JAZLAD010000177.1:0-10630 GCA_045613005.1 Acutalibacteraceae bacterium
GCCGCAGTTGGTATGAGTGAATTTAGACACGCCGCACCGCATCAACTTTCGGGTGGTCAAAAGCAAAGGGTGGCACTTGCAGGTGTTTTGGCAATGCAACCCGACTGTATAGTGCTTGATGAACCTACCGCAATGCTGGACCCTATTGGTCGTAAGGATGTTATAAACACCATCACCAAACTTAATAAAGAAAAGGGTATTACCATTATTTTAATAACCCATTTTATGGAGGAGGCCGAAAACGCCGACCGTGTTATAGTTATGAATGGCGGTAAAATAACCGCAGATGGTAAGCCTGAAGAAATTTTTGCATCATCAAAGTTATTGGTGGAAGCGGGTTTAGCGTTACCCCAAACAACTGAACTTTTAAACAAATTAAAGGAAAATGGGCTGGATGTTAATACAGGTATAATTTCCGCCAAAAAGGCGGCTAAAGAAATTTCTCGCCTAATTTTAGGGGAGGTAGAAAAATGAGCATTATTAAAACCCAAAATGTAAGTTTTACCTATCCGCAGGCGGGCACAGTACACCACGCTACTATTGAAAACATTAGTTTTAGTGTTGAACGCGGTGAAACCATTGGTATAATTGGTCACACCGGTTCGGGTAAATCCACCTTACTTCAAACCCTTAACGGTCTTATTAAACCCGATTCAGGCACCGTTTTTATTGATGAAAGCGATTTATGGCAAAACCCAAAAGAACTTTATCAAAAAAGGTTTAAGGTTGGTCTTGTTTTTCAGTACCCCGAATACCAACTTTTTGAAGAAACCGTTTATAAAGATATTGCATACGGTCCGCAAAATATGGGACTGGATGAAACAGAAATTGACCGCAGAGTTAAGGAATATTCTGCCCTTTTAGGACTAAATAAAGAAAATTTAGAAAAATCACCCTTTGATTTATCGGGCGGCGAAAAACGCCGTGTTGCTATTGCGGGCGTAATGGCCATGCAGCCGCAAATTATTATTTTTGATGAACCTATAGCAGGTCTTGACCCTAAAGGCAGAAACGAAGTTATTAAAATGATTGCAGACTACCGTAATGCTTATAATGCAACCGTTATCATTATTTCTCATAATATGGAGGATATGGCTTTACTTGCAGATAAACTTCTGGTGCTTAATAAAGGTAAAGTAGAAATGTTTGATACCGTGCAAAACGTATTCTCAAATTATGAAAAGCTAAAGCAAATAGGTCTTAGCGTACCAATTGTTACAGAGATTATGAGGAGTATAAGACAAAAATATCCTCAAATCAGCGATGATATTTATACGGTTGATGAAGCTGTAAAATATCTTTTATCTTTAACTAAAGGCGGTGGCGCTGATGCTTAAGGATATAACATTTGGTCAGTATATTGAAAGAGATTCTAAAGTTCACAAGCTAGACCCCAGAACTAAAATTCTGCTTTTGATTACAATAATTACTCTTATTTTTGTGTCTTCGGGATTTGTTTCTTTATCTGCGATAATTTTATTTATTTTATTTATTATAATTATTTCAAAAATTCCGCTAAAGCTATATCTTAAAAATTTAAAAGCAATATTGCCCATTGTTCTTTTTACGTCACTGATTAATATTTTTTACACCAAAACAGGCAATGTTTTGCTAGAAATAACCGAAAAAATCAAAATTACCGACGATGGAATTTTTACAGCTTTATATTTAACCCTTAGAATTTTGCTTTTAATACTTGCAAGCTCTTCACTGACCTATACTACCACACCAAACGATTTAACCGACGGTATTGAGAGCCTTTGTACACCTCTCAAATTTATAGGTCTTAAAAACGTTATTCACACAATGGCGCTAATGATGACCATTGCGCTTAGATTTATCCCGACTCTCGTTGAAGAAACCGAGAAGATAATGAATGCACAAAAGGCTAGGGGAGCAGACATGGAAAACGGCTCCCTAAAACAGCGTATAAAGGCATTAATACCGATACTAATACCTTTGTTCATTTCGGCTGTAAGACGCTCGTATGAGCTTGCTGAAGCTATGGAATGCCGATGCTATAATGGCGGTGAGGGAAGGCGCAGAATGAAGCAATTAACCTTAAAACCGGGAGATTATATAAGTTTTATTTTAGGTTTAGTTCTCATTGGCGCAGTTGTCATATTAAATATTTTAAAGGTTGGCTTTTAATGAAAAGAGTTTTGCTTAAAATTGCATATGACGGTACTAATTATCACGGTTGGCAGTTACAAAACAACGCTGTGACGGTGGCAGGTGTTCTTGAAGAGTCACTTGAACGGCTTTTGGGAGTAAAAACTTCAGTTACAGGCTGTAGTCGTACCGATTCGGGTGTTCACGCAAATGAATTTTTTTGTCACCTTGATTGCCAAGATAATATACCCGAAAAGGCATTTTTGTTAGGACTTAACGCCATTTTGCCTGATGATATAGCTGTAAAAGGTGCTTCTGTTGTATCAGATGATTTTCACGCAAGATTCGATGCAAAATCTAAAACTTATGTCTACAAAATGTACGTAGGTCTCACCGATCCGTTTTTATCAAGATATGCGCTAAGACTTGATAATGAGCCTGATTTAGATCTTATGAACGACTTTTGTAAAAAACTAATTGGTACACACGATTTTATTGCTTTTTCTTCTGCGGGAAGAACAGTAAAAACTACCGTCAGAACAATTACCGAATGTTATGTAACAAAACATGATAATCAGTTTATACTGAAAGTTTCAGGTAACGGATTTTTATATAATATGGTTAGGATAATTGTTGGCACAGCTCTTGCTGTCGGATATAAAAACTTGGCGCCTTCGTGTGCAGATGAAGCACTAAAAACGGGCGATAGAACGGTTCTTGGAAATACCGCTTCACCTTGCGGACTATTTTTAGAAAAGGTTGAATACTAAATATGGGTGGTGAATTAATTGCCGGATTACAAAAGAAAAAAGGTTAGCAAAAGCCTTAGCAGAAAAAGAGAAAACCGTAAAAACGACATTCGTACCAAAAGAGAGGCGAATAAAAACAACTATAATTATGATGATATAGAAATGTTCCCCCCTTCTAAAGCGCCTAAAAATCATAAAGATACAATTAAGGTAGTTAAAGGTAAAAAGCTCGAAAGAAGACGTAAATTCAAAATATTGTTGGCGGTATTATTAATTCTTTTTTCTGCATATTTAATTCTCAACTTTACGTTACCAATATCACTGAGCGAAAATTTAAATAATTTAGTCGCCACCTTCGGAACAGGTGACTATCCAATAGAATTATATGGCACTGACGTAATTGATTCACACTCAAAAGGCCTGTATTATTACGTTCTTACCGATACTAATCTATCTGCTTTTTCGAATTCCGGCAAAGAAATTTATACCTATTCACACGGCTACGAAAAACCTATACTTAAAACTTCAAAAACAAGAGCACTTATATTTTCGCAGGGTGGAAATAACCTCGAAATATACAATTTAAGTAAAAAAATAACCGAATATAAGTCGGAAAAAGAAATTATCACTGCAGATATTTCGCGAAACGGCAGCTATGCTGTAGCAACCTATTCTGAATCATATGCCACTGAAGTAAAAGTTTTTGATAAAAACAATAAACTACTGTTTCAATGGAATTCAGCTAAGGACACCGTTAATGCTTTAACGCTCTCTCCCGACGGTGAATATCTTATTGTTTCAGCTTACAACGCGAATAACGGAAATCTAAATTCAAAAATCAGTGTTTTTGACATTAAGAACAATTCAGCTACACCCAAGGCTGCTTTTAACGTTGATAATAATATCGTTTATCTCTTATCTTCGTTTAATAAAGGTTTTGCAGTTGCAACCGGTGACAGCGTTTTTTACATTGATTGGAAAAACTTTAATAAAACTGATTTTACAACCGAGCTTAAGCTTGATATGCTAAGGGTTAGTGACGACGGCATTGTTGCGGTCTTTAATCTCGGCAGTAACAAAAACGATAATATTGTAACCGTTATATCCTCAAAGGGCGAAAAACATTCAAGCTTTAAATTTAACGGAATTATAAGTGATATTAAATTTCAAAACGGTCATATCTATTGTATGAGTGAGGCTAAGGTTTTTCTTTATGATAAAGGAGGCACTTTGCTTAGTACCGAAGATTGTGATTTCGACGGCGTAAAACTAGCTGTTACGGGTTCACAGTCCGTTGCGGTTATTTCAGATAGCAAAATCAACAAAATAAGCTTTAAGGAGTAATATTATGCATTTAGTTATTGATTTAATTGTTTTGGCAATAATAGTTTTAAATGTAATTCTTTCTTCTAAAAATGGTTTTGTTAAGACACTGATTGAGCTGGTTGGCTTTGTTTTGGCAATTGTCATTTCTCTATCGGTTAGCAGTCCGATTGCAGGTTTCATCTACGATAAAACAGTAGAGCCGGCTATCGTTTCATCGGTTACAGAAAAGGTTTCAGATTCTGCCGATAATGCTTCAGAGCAGCTTTGGATTTCACTGCCGTCTTTTGTTAAAAATAATGCCGAAAAACTAGGACTTACAAGTGACAAAATTGCTGAGGATTTCGAAAACAACTCTAAGGATAATATAAAACAAACCGCAACAAAAATTTCGCAGGATGCCGTAAAGCCTGTGTTTGTAAAAATTATTAGTGTTGCAGTGGCGGCGGTCTTGTTTATTATATTAATGCTTGTGGTTAAATTTCTTGCAAAATTTATAAATAAATTATTCTCTTTTTCAATTGTAGGTAAACTTAACAGTACCTTGGGAGCTGTTTTAGGCTTTGGAAAAGGACTTTTAATTGCTATTGCAGTTTGTATGATTATTACCTTTATGGTTTCACTTACCACAAAAGGCTTCTTGATTTTTACCAGGGAAGCTATTGACAAAACATACATATTTAACTTTTTATCAGGTATATTAAACCGATAATCTTAAGGAGATAAAATTTAAATGAAGCTTTGTTCCAAATGCAAAAAAAGACCCGCTGTAGTCTTTATGTCAAATCCAATGAAACCACAGTCAGAACCTGAGGGTTTATGTCTTGTATGTGCTAAAAGTCTTGGCATAAAACCGGTAGACGATATGCTCAAAAGTATGAATATCAGTGACGAGGATATTGAACAAATGAGCAATCAGTTTATGGAAATGATGTCGCCTGACGGTGAATTTGATTTTGACGATTCAGCACTTAATGACGAGACCTTTGATTTAGGAAAAGCTCCTACGATGCCTTTTCTTAAAAATCTTTTTGGCAATGGAGAAGATAATTCAAAAACCGAAACCGATACCTCTAAAAAAGGCGATAAACAAAAAAAGAAAAAAGCACGTTTCCTTGAACAATATGCAACTAATTTAACTGGATTAGCACGAGAAGGAAAACTTGACCGAATAATCGGCAGAGAAAAAGAACTCTACAGAACGATACAAATTTTATCACGCCGTTCTAAGAATAATCCCTGTCTTATTGGTGAGCCAGGTGTTGGCAAGACCGCTATCGCAGAAGGCTTAGCACTAAAAATTGCAAGCGGTGACGCCCCTGCAAGATTGCTTGACAAACAAATATATCTTCTTGACCTGACCAGCCTTGTAGCAGGTACACAATTCAGAGGTCAGTTTGAGAGTAGGGTAAAGGGCTTAATTTCTGAAGTTAAGGAATCAGGCAATATTATCTTATTTATTGATGAAATCCATAACCTTGTTGGTGCGGGTGATTCCGCTGAGGGCTCAATGAATGCCGCAAACATTTTAAAACCTGCTCTATCACGTGGAGAAATACAGGTTATAGGCGCTACAACCTTTAAAGAATATCGCAAGTATATTGAGAAAGATGCAGCTCTAGAGAGACGTTTTCAGCCCGTAACAATCGAAGAACCTTCAATTGAAGATGCTATAGACGTACTTATGGGTGTCAAGCAGTATTATGAGGGCTTTCACAACGTTGTTATACCTGACAATATCGTTAAAAGTGCCGTAAATCTTTCTGAAAGATATATAACCGACAGATTTTTACCGGATAAAGCTATCGACCTTCTAGATGAGGCTTGTGCTTTTGTAAGCCTTGAAAACAAGGCGATAGACGAACTTTATATTGCTAATAAAAAGGTAGCTGATGCATCAGTATTACTTGAAGAGGCCACCGCTGATGTCGAAAACCCAGACTACGAAAAACAGGCTATGCTTAAGGCTGAGATTGAGAAATACAAGGCAGTTGCTAACGGTCTTTATGAAGCCGCATCGGATAACGTCGTAACCGAAAAAGCACTGGCCAAAGTAATCGAGGTATGGACAGGCATTCCCGCTTCAAAGGTAGAAGAAAATGATTATAAAAAGTTGTCAGGCTTATCAGAGCGCCTTTCAGCAAAAATTATTGGTCAGGATGAAGCTATTGAGCTTATTACCGCTGCTGTTAAGCGTTCTAGAATTAAGACAAGTGCGGAACGCAGACCTGCCTCCTTTATATTTGTAGGACCTACAGGTGTGGGCAAAACCAAGCTCGTTAAGGTGTTGTCAGAGGAACTTTTTGATACACCTGAAACCTTAATTCGTCTTGATATGTCAGAGTTTATGGAGAAGCATTCTGTATCACGAATAATTGGTGCGCCTCCAGGATATGTAGGCTATGATGAAGCAGGTCAGCTTACTGAAAAGGTTAGAAGAAAACCTTACTCAGTGGTTTTACTTGATGAAATCGAAAAGGCTCACCCTGACGTTTTAAACGTACTGCTTCAAATTCTTGATGACGGTAGAATTACCGATGCACAGGGTAGAACTGTTAATTTTGAAAATACCATTATCGTCATGACATCTAACGCAGGTAGCGAAAAAAGAGAAAATCTTTTAGGCTTCGGAAAGGCTATTGAAGACGCTTCAAGAGAAAAAGCTATGAAAGCTTTATATGAATTCTTGCGTCCTGAGTTTATTGCAAGAATTGATGAAATAGTTGTATTTTCACCTTTAAGTACCGAATCACTTGCAAAAATTTCCGCGTTATTATTGGACGAGTTAAGCCTCGCTTTAGAAGAGAAAAGAATTTCTTTTGTTTATGATAATACTGTTTGTCAATATATTGCTCAAAAATGCAATAATACAAAGACAGGTGCCAGAGAGATTAGAAATATTATTCGAAGAGAAATCGAGAATAAGTTGGTCGACGTTATTATAAGTGATGATAAAATTTCAGGAATTTCGGCTACTATTGATGATGAAAAACTGAAAATTAGTTCTATCTAGGTTATAACTATAAATTTATTTACCTAAAACAGCAAAAAAGTATTGAATTTTTGATATTTCTTTGCTATACTTACTAATTACCAAGTATTAAAATCTTTTAAATTTTTTGGAGTGGTAAAATATGGAGAAGTTTGCACCATTTTTTGTCTTAGCTACCGCTGTTTTAGCTTTGATTTTTGCGACAGTTAAGTTCTTTCAGGTTAAAAAATTACCTGAGGGTACCGATGCCATGGCATCATTTTCTGCAAAAATCAGAAGAGGCGCTAATGCTTATTTGAAGCGTCAGTATAAAACTGTTGGTATCTTCTTTGCGGTTATGTTTATAATCCTTGTGGTACTTGCAATTCTTGGTTTTTTAACATACTTTGTGCCTGTTGCATTTATCACAGGCGGTCTGTTTTCAGCGCTCTCAGGCTTTATTGGTATGAAGATAGCTACCTATGCTAACTGTCGCACCGCTAATGCCGCTAGAGATAGTTTGAACAAAGGTTTAAAAGTTGCCTTTTCTTCAGGTACCGTTATGGGTATGACGGTTGTCGGTCTTGGTCTTTTAGATATAAGTATTTGGTTTATTCTTCTAAATTATGTATTTAAGCTTCCTATCGAGGAAACTACAGCTGCAATGTTAACCTTTAGCATGGGTGCTAGTTCGGTAGCCCTCTTTGCAAGAGTGGGCGGCGGTATCTTTACTAAAGCTGCAGACGTTGGTGCCGACCTTGTAGGTAAGGTTGAAGCTGGTATTCCGGAAGATGACCCAAGAAACCCTGCTTGTATCGCTGATAATGTTGGTGACAACGTTGGCGACGTTGCTGGTATGGGTGCCGACCTTTATGAATCCTACGTTGGCTCTATAATCTCTTGTGCCGCACTTGCTATGGCAGCGGGTAAGGGAATAACAGGTGCTATTTTACCTATGCTCATCGCTGCAGTAGGTATTTTTGCTTCTATAATTTCTACATTCTTTGTTTCGACTAAAGAGGGTGCAACTCAAAAATCTCTGCTTTCTTCTTTAAGAAAAGGCACCTATTCCGCCGCTATTTTAGCCGCTATCGCTTCATTTGCAATCATTTATTTCTTAATGCCTGACTCTTTAGGACTTTTTGGTGCCGTAATTTCAGGTCTACTAGCCGGTGTTCTAATCGGTTACTTCACCGAATATTATACATCAGATACCTATAAACCAACTCAAAAGCTATCCGCTTCTTCTAGAACCGGAAGCGCTACTGTTATTATAGACGGTTTAGCACTTGGTATGAACTCAACTGCTATTCCTGTAATTATCGTTGCTATCTCTATTATTATCAGCTATTTCCTAGGTGGCGGTAATACCTCGTTTGCAAACGGTCTTTACGGTGTTGCTATATCTGCAGTTGGTATGCTATCAACACTTGGTATCACACTTGCTACCGATGCTTACGGTCCTGTTGCTGATAACGCAGGTGGTATTGCTGAGATGTGCGGTCTACCTAAAGAGGTTAGAGAAAGAACTGATGCCCTTGATTCATTAGGCAATACAACAGCCGCTACAGGTAAAGGATTTGCTATTGGCTCTGCTGCTTTAACAGCCTTAGCACTTATCGTTTCCTATACCGATAAAATTAACACAATCGATAAAGATTTGTTAAATTTAAATATCACCAATCCTGCAGTACTTATTGGTTTATTTATAGGCGCTATGCTTCCGTTCCTTTTCTCTGCTATGACTATGCAGGCTGTTGGCCGTGCCGCACAAAAGATTGTTGTTGAGGTTAGAAGACAGTTCAGAGAAATTAAAGGCCTTATGGAAGGCGAAGCAGAAGCAGATTATGAAACCTGTGTTGATATCTGCACCAGATCTTCACTTAGAGAAATGATTGCCCCCGCGGCGCTCGGTATCCTTTCACCAATAGTTGTTGGCCTAGTTCTCGGTGTTAACGGCGTTGTTGGTATGCTTGCAGGTGCCCTTGTTTCAGGCTTTGTTCTTGCTGTTATGATGTCTAACTCAGGTGGTGCTTGGGATAATGCTAAGAAGTATATCGAAGCTGGTAATTTTGACGGTAAGGGCTCTGAAAATCATAAAGCCGCAGTCGTTGGCGATACTGTTGGTGATCCTTTCAAGGATACCTCCGGTCCTTCTGTTAACATTCTAATCAAACTTTTATCTATAGTATCTATCGTTTTTGCCGCCGCTGTGGCTGCATATGGCGGACTAGGTATTTTCTAGTAAATATGCAAATTAAAGGGGCAAGATTTTCTTGCCCCTTTTTGCTTTAAGGAGTTTTATTTTTGGAAAATAATAATTCAACAAAGGATAAAATAAAGGCATTTGCTCTTTTAGCTGCTACAAAGGGTCTTGAATACGGTAAGCTTTTTGCGGCAAAGGAACTATATTCATCCTTTTTTAAACGCTATGAAAAGAAGCCTTTATACAAGATTTACGGCGAATTTGATTATAGCAGGGTAAAGGATAAGGTGGATCGTAAGCTTTTTACCTTTAATACCGATACCGCTGAGCTTCAGGGATATTTTTATCCTTGCGAAAACTGTAAGGGTATGATAATTGTTTGTCACGGTATGCACGCGGGTGCTGACGATTATTTGCCCTTTATTATGTACTTTATAAAAAACGGATACTCGGTTTTTACATACGATTGCAAAGGTACTTACTCATCTAGCGGCGATTCCACAGTTGGTATGTGCACTCCGCTTGTTGATTTAGACTATGCTATTCGTTTTATCAAAAGCAGTAGTGTCTTTTCAAAATATCCGCTTTTTATTTTTGGTCATTCCTGGGGTGGTTATGCGGCTTGCTCGGTTTTATCAATTCACAAAAACGTTAAAGCAGTTGCCGCTATAGCACCTTTTAACGACGCTTATATGCTTATCGAAGATAAAGGGGTACAGTTTACCGGTCCTTTCGCAGATAGCTTGATTACGGGATTTCCTAAAGACTTTTTAGAAGGTTATCAAAAGCATTTGTTTAAAGATTACACGAATTATACTGCTGTAAAAGGAATAAACAGCACTAATATTCCCGTACTAATAGCACACGGTGACAGAGATTTTACTATTAGCTTTTCAGGGCAGTCGGTTATATCTCATAGAAGGGAAATACGAAAAGAAAAAGTTTATTATATCGTTACAAGCAAAGAGCAAGGTGGACACGAAACAATTTTACATTCGTTAGCGGCTATAGAATATCAAAAGAAAATTAAAAACTTTCTTGAAGAATTAGAAGATAAAACAGAAGACGGTTTAACAGATGAACAGCTAACAGCATTTTGTAATAAAGTCAATCATTCTCTTTACAGTCAGGTTAATGAAGATTTAATGGGTAAGGTTGTTAAAGTTTTTGATTGTGCAATATAAATTATTAATCACCAAAACTTTGGGTATGATATTAAAAATACTTAAAGTTTTGGTGATTTTATGTGTACTGCTATAAGCCTCGAGG
>JAZLAD010000178.1:0-2099 GCA_045613005.1 Acutalibacteraceae bacterium
TCTGCTTATGATAATAGACCGCTTAACTTTGACGAGTTCTACAGCCATATAAATCAGGCGATATTCGTTTCGGCAACGCCCGCAGATTTTGAAAAGGAAAAGGCTTCACAAATTGCCGAACAGGTTATAAGACCTACAGGTCTTTTAGACCCTAAGGTTACGGTAAAACCGTCAGAGGGTCAGATAGACGACCTTATATCAGAAATAAATCTTCGCACCGCCAAAAAGGAAAGGGTGCTTATTACTACCCTTACCAAAAAAATGGCCGAGGATTTAACCGAGTATCTTGAAAATGTGGGTATAAAGGTAAGATATATGCACTACGATATCGATACTGTAGAGCGTATGGAAATAATAAGGGATTTGCGACTTGGCGAGTTTGACGTGCTTGTAGGCATCAACCTTCTAAGAGAGGGACTTGACATACCCGAGGTATCTTTGGTGGCTATTTTGGATGCCGATAAGGAAGGCTTTCTTAGAAGCGAAACCTCACTTGTGCAGACGATAGGCAGAGCCGCAAGAAACGCTAACGGTGAGGTTATAATGTACGCCGATTCGGTAACACGCTCAATGGAAAGGGCAATAACCGAGACCGAGCGCCGCCGCAGTATACAGAAGGCTTATAACGAACAAAACGGAATAGTGCCTAAAACTATTATAAAGGACGTTCACGATATAATTGAAATAGGTGCTAAGGTGGAAAGTGATAAGCCTGATAGTAAGCTATCAGCAAGAGAACGCGCAGAGCTTATTGAACATCTGACACGTGAAATGAAACAGGCGGCAAAGATACTTGAATTCGAACACGCCGCAAAACTTAGAGACAGAATAAATAAACTTCGCAAAAAATAAAGGGAGAAATTATTTTGGCAGAAAGTAAAATTGTAATTAAAGGTGCTTCAGAGCACAATTTAAAGCATATCGACGTCGAAATACCAAGGGACAAGCTTGTAGTATTTACAGGACTATCAGGTAGCGGTAAATCGTCCTTGGCTTTTGATACTATATATGCTGAGGGTCAGCGCCGTTACGTAGAGTCGCTGTCTTCGTATGCAAGACAGTTTTTAGGTCAAATGGAAAAGCCTGCGGTAGACACTATCGAGGGGCTTTCTCCCGCCATATCCATAGACCAAAAAACCACCTCTAAAAACCCTCGTTCTACGGTTGGCACCGTTACCGAAATATACGATTATTTAAGACTTTTATACGCTAGAGTTGGCGTTCCGCACTGTCCAATTTGCGGAAAGGTTATCAAGATGCAGCCCACCGATAAAATAGTTGATACTGTAATGGAACTGCCCGAAGGTAGCAAAATACAGCTCCTATCACCAACCGTCAGAGGACGAAAGGGCGAGTACGTTAAGGAACTCGAGTCACTTCGTAAATCGGGCTACGCAAGGGTTAGAATTGACGGCAATATCTACGATTTATCTGAAGAAATAAAACTGGAGAAAAACAAAAAGCACACTATTGAGGTTATAGTTGACCGATTGGTTGTAAAGCCTGATATACGTTCTCGTCTTACCGACAGTATCGAAACAGCACTCACACTATCAAACGGTCTTTTAGCGGTTGACGTTATAGGCGGTAAGGAATTACACTTTTCGCAAAGCTATGCCTGTGAGGAACACGGTATCAGCATACCGGAACTTACCCCTACAATGTTTTCTTTTAATAACCCTATTGGCGCTTGTCCTAAGTGTACCGGTATCGGTATGTTTATGAAAACTGATCCCAGACTGGTAATCAGTGACGAGGATAAATCTCTTATAGACGGCTGTATAAAGGTGTCGGGCTGGGGAGTTAACACCTGGTTTAATCCTGATGCGAGTACAATAGCCGAGATGTATTATAGAGGAATAGCAGACCATTTTGGCTTTGATATAAACACACCCTGGAGGGATATACCCGAAGAGGCAAAACAGGTTGTGCTTTACGGCACGGGCGATAAAAAGTTTAAGTTTGAAAGAACAGGTTATTTAGGTGTTGGCACAATGGAAAACACCTTTGAGGGTGTTATAAACAATATGGTACGCCGATATAAAACTACTTCGAGCGACTATTCAAGAGCAGAACTTGAAAGCTATATGGTTGAAAGC
>JAZLAD010000179.1:0-5840 GCA_045613005.1 Acutalibacteraceae bacterium
AATTCCGATATCTGCGGCAGAGGCTTCGCCCGGACCGTTTACAACACAGCCCATTATTGCAACGGTTATGTTTTTATTTATGTTTTTAAATCTTTCTTCTGCGGCATTTGCCAGACCTATTAAATCAATAGCCGTTCTGCCACAGGTGGGACAGGATACAAATTTAATTCCGTCACTTCTGAGATTTAAAGCGTTTAAAAGATTTTTAGCGGCTAAAATCTCTTCTACCGGGTTATCGGTAAGCGAAATCCTGAGCGTATCGCCGATATCGCGCAGAAGCAGACCGCCTATTCCTGCCGATGATTTTATAGTTCCCATAGCTTTTGTTCCCGCCTCGGTAACGCCAAGGTGTAAAGGATAGGGGCAAGTTTCAGAAGCTTTTACATAAGCGTCATACATTCGTTTTGTATCAGAGGATTTTAGCGATAAAACTATGTTGTTAAAGTCGAATTTTTCGAGTAATGAAATATGGTATAAACCGCTTTCCCACATAGCATCTGCCGTAACGCCGCCATATTTTGCAAGAATATTTTTTTCAAGCGAGCCTGAGTTAACGCCTATTCTGATGGGTATATTTTTTTGGTTGCAAACCCTTGCTACCTCTTTTACGTGTGCGTCGTCACCTATGTTACCGGGGTTTATTCTAACCTTGTCTACACCCGCATTAACGCTTTCAACCGCCAAACGCCAATCAAAATGGATATCGGCTACAAGGGGGATTTTAATGTTTTCTTTAAGTGCATAAACCGTGTCCAAGGTCTTTTTATCGGGCACCGAAATTCTAACTATTTCACAGCCCGCCTTTTCAAGCTCTAAAGCCTGATTTACGTTAGCACCAATATCGTGTGCGGGTGCGTTTAGCATTGACTGAATACTGATAGGCGCACCGCCGCCTACGGTGATATTTCCAACCCTTACAGGTCTTGTGGTTTTGTTTGTATACATCCATTTCACCCCTTGAAAGTGAATTTTAGGTTATTAGCGTCCAGATATCCTTTGCCGTTATAAGCAGCATAAAGGCAAGTAAAATTGCAAAGCCTATACCGTGAACCAGTGCCTCGTATTTTCTGGATACAGGTCTTCTGAATATCATTTCTATAAGGATAAATAACAGTCTGCCACCGTCTAAGGCGGGGAGAGGGAATAGGTTGAAAAGACCAAGGTTAATAGAAATCAGCGCCATAATAGGAATAAGGGATAAAAGATTTTCTTTTGCAACGTTGCCGATAGCAGAGGTTAGTCCCACAGGTCCCGACACGGCACTAATGCCGTATTTACCTGAAATTAAGTCAATAAGTGAGCGCCAGATAACCGCGCAGTAAGAGGTGGCAGTCGCAAAGGTGTTTTTAATAAAGGTGCCCAGTGTCTTTTCTTCGCCGTAAACGTAAAAGTCAACGTTAAGATAGGTGATACCGTCAGCTTCGCTGGTCTTAAACTTTACGTCCTGAAGTTCTTTTTTCTTGCCGTCACGGATAACGGTTATATCTATAGCGCCGTCATCAATATTTGTAAAAGCATAGCTTAAATCATAGCTTGAAAAAATTCTTCTGCCGTCAACCTTAATGATTTTATCGTCAACTTCTAGACCGTACTCACTCGATACCGAATTTTCTCTGAACTCAGCAACCGTGGTGGTTGTAAATCTATCGCCCGGTATTAAGGAAACTGATACGAGTATCAAGCCTAAAACAAGGTTGAACACAGCGCCCATAACAACAATTATAAATCTGCGCCAAGGCGCTTTGTTGCAAAAAGCTTTTGTGTCGTCACTCGAACTGTCTTCACCCTCCATAGCACAGTAACCGCCAAGTGGGATAAGGTTTAGGGAATATTCGGTCTCTTTGCCTTTTATTTTGAAAAGCTTTGGACCGAAACCTACAGCAAACTCGTTAACTCTAACACCGAGCAGTTTTGCCGATATAAAATGGCCGAATTCGTGAATTACTACGAGTATCACAAATAGCAACACCGCTATAGCGTAGGGCCAAACGTTATTTAAAATACTTAAAAAAGAAATACTAATCACATACCTTCTATACTTTACTTCTTACAAACTCACGGGCTAGCTTATCAGCCTCGAAAATATCATCTAAAGTAAAGTTATCTATTTGTGGCGCAAAAGAGAGCGCTTCGTTTACTAAATCACCTATTTTAAGGAAACTGATTTTACCGTTAAGGAAGAGCGATACCGCTTCCTCGTTAGCGCCGTTTACAAAGGTGGGCGCCAAATTTCCCTTTTCTATAGCCTTTATACAAGCGCTAAGGCAGGTAAAGGTGTCAAAGTCGGGCTTTTCAAAGGTTAAAGTGCCAACTTTAAACAGGTCGAGTCGCTCGAATGCGCCAAGCCTATTTGGGTAAGATAGAGCGTACTGAATAGGAAGCTTCATATCAGGGGTGCCTAGCTGTGCTATAACGGCACCGTCCGATAGCTCTACCGCTGAGTGCAATATGCTCTGCCTGTGCACTAAAACTTCTATGTCACAAGGCTTCACACCAAAAAGATGCACCGCCTCAATAATCTCTAAGCCTTTATTCATAAGCGTTGCAGAGTCTATAGTAATTTTTGCTCCCATCGACCAGTTAGGGTGCTTTAGTGCATCAGCCACAGTTACGTTTTCGAGCTCTTTTCGGGTTTTTCCAAAGAACGGACCGCCCGAAGCAGTAAGCAATATTTTTTTAAGGCTTGACTTAGGTGCACCCTGTAGTGACTGAAAAATAGCCGAATGCTCACTGTCAACAGGAAGAAGAGCTACGTTTTTTTCTTTAATTCTGCGGTTTACGATTTCTCCGCCTGTAACCAAGGTTTCCTTGTTTGCAAGGGCTATATTTTTGCCCTCGTCTATAGCGGCAAGGGTAGGCTTTAGTCCTGCAATACCAACAATAGAGCTTAAGACCGTGTCACCTTTAGTACACGCGGCTTCCGCTACACCGTCAACACCTGATAAAACCTTGATATCGGTGTCACTAAGACGCAGTTTAAGCTCTTTAGCGGCGGTCTCGTCGCTCAGTGCTACTACTAAGGGCTTAAATTCTCTTGCCTGTTTTTCTAAAAGCTCTGTATTTTTGTGGGCGGTAAGCGCCGTAACACGAACTCCCATTTCCTTTGCAACGGTAAGGGCTTGAGTACCAATAGACCCTGTAGAGCCTAAAATAATTAATTCTCTCATTAAATTACCCCAAACTTAATGAATATATACAACACGGGCGCTATCATAAGGATAGAATCAACGCGGTCAAGCACTCCGCCGTGACCGGGGATTAGCGCACCGTAATCCTTTAAATTCACGCTTCTCTTAATTGCCGATGCAAAAAGGTCGCCAAGCATTCCTAAAATGCAAAGCGGTACGGTTAAAATAAGGGTTGCGGTAAGGTTATCGGCTCTAGAGAAGCAAAGTGTTAAAACAATACCTACGATAATGCTCGAAGCAATACCGCCAAGCGCTCCCTCAATAGTTTTCTTAGGACTGATTTCAGGGCATAGCTTGTGTTTGCCACAGGTAACACCCACAAAGTAAGCTCCCGTATCGCAAACGGCTGAGAAATTAAGCAGCAGCAATAAATAGTATATTCCGTCACTGTTGTTTATAATACTGCCCAAAACACTAAAAGCGTAGGAAAGCACGATAGGCATAGCGCAGAAAACTGAAATTTTAGCAAGTGAAAAATCCTTGTGGAATTTTAAAATTATAACTACGCAAAAAACAAAGTAGAAAACTGTAAGCACAAAGGGGAAATTGCCCCAGTTTGAAAATATAAACTGCTTAAAGGTAGGCGCCGAGTCAGGATTTAGCGGTGAAGAAACAAGGTCTTCATAACTCCAATTAAATACAACCTTATAAAGATTGCTGTCTAGCAAAACTATCATAAGAGAGGAATAAACCATAGAGCCGATAAAAGCAGTTTTCTGTGTTATCCCTGCCGCATTTTTTACAAGCTCTAAGGTGCCGATAGCACAGGCAATAACGATAAAAGCGGTTAAAAAGAAGGGACTTAACGTTTTGCCAAGCACTAAAAATGCGGTTATGATAGAAATTAAAATAGCGCCTGAGATAATTCGTGTTTTCATAAAATATATCACCTATATTCCGCCAAAGCGACGGTTTCTTTTGTTGTAATCTTCAATAGCCTTTTCTAAATGCTTTGGTGAAAAATCGGGCCATAAAATATCCGAAAACCAATATTCAGCATAGGCTGACTGCCATATAAGATAGTTAGAAAGTCTATATTCGCCGCTGGGTCTTATAATAAAATCAGGGTCGGGCTGAGTAGCGGTGTAAAGATTTTTGGATATTAAATCCTCTGTAATATCATTTTCACAAATGCCGCTATTAATTATATTCTTCACAGCGTGTACTATTTCATCTCTTCCGCCGTAATTAATAGCAATATTAAGCGTTAAGCCCGTAGCGTTTTTAGAGTCGTCCTCCGCCTTTAGCATAAGCTCCTTTATATCCTCGGCAAGCGGCGTGCGGTCACCTATAAAATGAACCTTGATATTTTCATCTTTGAAGCTTTCGGTGTTTTTAAGGTAGTCGCGAAGAAGATTCATAATATTATCGATTTCTTCTTTTGGTCGCTTCCAATTTTCGGTTGAAAAAGCGTAGACAGTAAGGTATTTAAGACCGATTTTATTAGAATACCTCGCTATTTCCTTAAAGGCTTTAGCACCGGCATTATGACCTGCACTCCTAGGCAACGAGCGTTTTTTTGCCCATCTGCCGTTACCGTCCATAATAATCGCGATATGTGTAGGTAAAACGCGAGGCTCGTCTGATTTTTTCTTACTTCTTAGCAAGGGTTTGCCCTCCTTGTGAAAAAAGGGCGCACAGGTTTTGTGCGCCGCAAAATGAAGAGTTACAAGATAAATTAAATCTCCATAATTTCCTTTTCTTTAATGTCAGCTAAATTATCAATCTCTTTACAAGCCTTATCGGTAAGGTTCTGAATTTTCTTTTCGCCGTTTGTAACGTCGTCCTCAGTAATCTTATTGTCCTTCTTTAAAGCCTTTAGTCTATCTAGTGCATCTCTGCGCTGATTTCTAACGGCAACCTTTGCATCCTCAGCCTTTTTGCGAACGTCCTTTACAATATCCTTACGGCGCTCCTCTGTCAGAGGTGGGAAGTTAAGACGGATAACCTTGCCGTCGTTTTGAGGGTTGATACCGATATCAGAGGTTAGAATTGACTTTTCAATATCCTTGAGTGTTGAAGCATCCCAAGGCTGAATAACAAGACTGCGAGCCTCAGGTACCGATACTGCCGCCATCTGCTGAATAGGTGTTGGCACACCGTAATAATCAACGGTGATACGGTCAAGCACGGCAACGTTTGCTCTGCCGGCTCTTATACTCTTATACTCGCGCTCTAGCGCTTCAATAGATTTATTCATTTTTTCTTCGGTATTTTTAATTAGTTCGTTCATAATATCAGCCTTTCAAAAGTTAATAGATTTATTCAACCAGTGTTCCGTTGTGGTTGCCTAGCATTGCATCGGTTATGTTTTTAGGATTGTTAAGGTTAAACACCAAAATCTTAATTCCGTTATCCATACAAAGAGAAGCGGCAGTGCTGTCCATAACGTGAAGCTTTTTCTGTAACACGTCGTAGTGTGTGAGGGTATCGTATTTTTTAGCATCGGGATTAAGCTTAGGATCGCTATCGTAAACACCGTCAACGTTTGTAGCCTTAAATATTACGTCTGCACAAATTTCTGCGGCTCTGAGTGCTGCGGCAGTATCGGTAGAGAAGAAGGGGTTACCCGTTCCGCAACCGAATATTACAACTCTGCCCTTTTCAAGATGGCGGATAGCCTTGTTTCTGATATAAGGTTCGGCTATCTGG
>JAZLAD010000180.1:0-1716 GCA_045613005.1 Acutalibacteraceae bacterium
GCGCCTTTGAGACCGTATTTCTTTCTTTCCTTCATACGTGGGTCACGTGTGAGGAAGCCTGCCTTCTTAAGTGTTGGACGAAGCTCTTCGCTAGCAAGTAAGAGTGCACGGGAAATACCGTGACGGATTGCGCCTGCCTGACCGGTTACGCCACCGCCTGTTACGGTGCAAACTACGTCAAACTTATCAGCGTTCTCGGTGAGAACTAATGGCTGACGAACGATAACCTTTAAAGTTTCGAGGCCGAAATAATCATCTATATCTCTGCCGTTGATGGTAACCTTACCGGTACCATTGTAAAGACGAACACGGGCAACAGAACTCTTTCTTCTGCCGGTGCCGTAGAAATATGGCTTTCCTTCAAACATTTATTCTGTCTCCCTTCTTAAAATTCAATCTTCTCAGGCTTCTGAGCAACCTGTGCATAGGTTTCGCCTGCGTAAATGTGAAGTCTTGTAAGAGCCTTGCGGCCGATAGTAGTATCAGGAACCATGCCCTTAACTGCTAATTCCATAGCAAGCTGTGGACGAGTCTTCATAAGGGTTGCATACTGAACCTCTTTGAGACCGCCAACGTAGCCTGTATGACGACGGTAATACTTCTTTTCAAGCTTCTTTCCTGTGAGAACTGCCTTTTCAGCGTTGATAACAACAACGTGGTCGCCGCAATCAACATGAGGTGTAAATGAAGGCTTGCCCTTGCCTCTTAGCAAGTCAGCAACCTTAACAGCTGTACGGCCGAGTGGCTTGTTAGCTGCATCTACTATATACCATTTACGCTGAACTTCAGCAGGTTTTGCCATAAATGTAGACATAATCTAAACCTCCAAATTATTAGTTTTTAAGCCGTAAACATAAAACACGACTTAAATCAGCTCGATTATAATACCATTTTAAAAATCATTTGTCAACACATTTTTTTAAAAATTATAACTTTAAAGTCATTATCTCTTTTTTTCTCTTGTTTTCTCGTTTTATCTCGTTTTTACTCACTTTTATTTTTTTAAAATTTGAGTACTATTTGTTAATTTTTTAAATTTAGATTGAATTTAATACGTTTTTATGGTATCATATTAGAACTAATGGCATAAAATTTTACACCGATTTGGAAGGAACAGCTTATGCGTATACTGTGTATTGGAGACGTGTGTGCACCCAGCGGCACCGAGGCACTGCTAAAAGCGTTACCCACTCTTAAAAAAACTTTGAAGGCGGACGCTGTTATTGTAAACGGTGAAAACTCAGCCGAGGGCAACGGCATTTCGCTTTGGAGCTCTAGTGTTATTTTCTCGGCGGGTGCCGACGTTATAACAGGCGGAAACCACACGCTAAGACACAGAGAAATACACGAAAGCCTTGACCAAAATCCGTTTTTACTGCGTCCTCACAATATTGATACACCTTACGGCAGCGGTTACTGTCTTTTAGACCTTGGCAGAGTGCAGATAGCGGTTATAAACCTATCGGGTCAGATTTATCTTGAAAAGGAAAAGGCAACCAACCCATTTTTAGCGGCAGATGAGTTAATTGAAAAGGCAAAAAGCGACGGTGCTAAACTCATATTGGTTGACTTTCACGCCGAGGCTACAAGCGAAAAAAGAGCCTTGGGATTTTATCTTGACGGAAAGGTTACCGCAGTTTTCGGCACACACACCCACGTTCAGACAAATGATGCTCAGGTTTTACCAAACGGAACGGGATACATCACCGACCTTGG
>JAZLAD010000181.1:0-2027 GCA_045613005.1 Acutalibacteraceae bacterium
GCTATGTTTTTATTAGAGCCAATGCCTACGCATACGTCTACCTCGGGGATTTCCTCGGTAACGTCGTCCCTATAACGCTCGGCAAGACAGCCTGTAACTATCAGCGCCTTACACTTACCCTCGGTTTTGTAGCTCGAAGCCTCAAGGATATTTTCGATAGCCTCTTTTTTTGCATCCTCTATAAAGCCGCAGGTGTTAATTATTATTGCGTCCGCTTCTGCCTCGGGCACACCTATTTGAAAGCCCTCCTCTTTCAGACTGTAAAGCATAGCCTCTGCATCAACCTGATTTTTAGGGCATCCTAAGGATACCATACTGATTTTATACATTTTCTATTCCTCGTCTATAAATTCTAAACTGTCTATATACTCTCTAAGTACCTGTTTTATAGCACTAAACGAAAAGCCCTTTCTTGCAAGAGAAGTATAGACCTTATCTACACTCTTTCTATCGTTTTTATCGGTTAAATAGCGATAATATTTTTTATCTATCAGCGACTTTATCTGACACGCTTCGTCGCACTCGGTTTGTTCTAAAACCTCATTTATAAGTTCTTTTTTTATGCCTTTTTTAAGCAGCTTTGCATAAATTTCTCGCTTTGATATATTTTTATCTATACACTGCTCTGCATAGCGCTTAGCGTAAAGCCTATCGTCTATAAGGCATAATTCCTTAAACCTTGCTATAACCTTTGCCGAGGCTTTTTTGGAAAAGCCTACGTTTATTAACTTATCGTACAATTCCTTTTCGGTGCGAAATGAGCGATCTAAATACCACAATGCTCTTTTTTTAGCGCGAAGATAGTCGCTCTGGTCTTTTAGCTCGGTTATTTTATCAATGCTTAGAGTATCTTCCTGTCTTAAACAAAGCTCATTTGCTAAATCAAGGTCGATAGCAAAATCGGTGCCGTCATCGAGAAAATACCTTACAAGATACGGCTTTTCGCGTTTTATAAGGGTTATTTTCATTAGTCGTCAACCGCTATATCGATGTTAACCTTTCGGTGAATACGCTCTGGCTCAGCCTCAACAGGCATTATAACAGGTTCTTCCCCGTTTTCTTCTTCCTTTTTGCCGCTTTTATCAAAGGCTTCCATATATTTTTGCATAATCTTTTGCTCTATTTCTGCGGCTAGTTCCTTGTTATCAAGCAGCAGCTGCTTTACGTTATCTCTGCCCTGACCCAGACGGTTTTCACCGTAGTAGAACCAAGCGCCTGAACGCTTTAGCACCTCAAAGGTAACGCCCATATCAACAATTTCGCCCTCTTTAGAGATACCCTTGCCGTACATAACGTCAAACTCTGCCTCTTTAAACGGAGGAGCTACCTTATTTTTAACAACTCTGGCACGGGTTCTTGTTCCTATCATTTCACTACCGTTTTTGAGTGTGTCTACCTTTCTTATATCGATACGCACGCTGGCATAGAACTTGAGCGCTCTGCCGCCCGTGGTGGTTTCGGGGTTACCGTAAAGCACACCGATTTTTTCTCTTAACTGGTTAATAAATATAGCGCAGCAGTTGGATTTTGAAAGTGCGCCTGTAAGCTTTCTCATCGCCTGTGACATAAGGCGCGCAAGCTGACCTACGTGGCTGTCACCCATCTCGCCCTCAATTTCGGCTCTGGTAACAAGTGCCGCTACCGAGTCGATTACAATTATATCGATAGCGCCTGAGCGCACAAGTGCCTCGGCTATTTCGAGCGCTTGTTCACCCGAATCAGGCTGAGAAACTAAGAGTACATCAATATCAACACCTAAGTTCTTTGCATATACAGGGTCAAGAGCGTGTTCAACGTCAATACACGCCGCTGTGCCCCCTGCCTTTTGAGCCTCGGCTACACAGTGGAGTGCTACGGTTGTTTTACCTGAGGATTCAGGTCCGTAAATTTCAACTATTCTGCCCTTTGGTATACCGCCAATGCCTAGCGCCATATCAAGTGCTAAAGAGCCTGTTCTTATATGCTCAACGTTCATTGAAGCGTTTTCGCCAAGGCGCATAACCGCACCCTTGCCATACTGCTTTTCT
>JAZLAD010000182.1:0-9497 GCA_045613005.1 Acutalibacteraceae bacterium
GAGAGTAAGATTATAATCGATAAGGCTATTGCCGCATCAAACGCCCGTGAAGCCGCACAAAAAGCAAGGGATGCTTCAAGAAATAAATCGGGTATCGGCGGAAAGACAAGAATGCCTGAGAAACTTTCCGACTGTATATCAAACGACCCTACAAAGACCGAAATCTTTATCGTAGAGGGTGACTCTGCAGGCGGTAGTGCGGTTGAGGGAAGAAACTCAACCTATCAGGCAATATTACCTCTATGGGGTAAAATGCTTAACGTTGAAAAGGCTAGAGACGATAAGGTTTACGGTAACGATAAGCTAACCCCTGTTATAGTAGCGCTAGGCACGGGAATTGGAGAAAACTTTAATATTGATAACCTTCGTTACGATAAAATAGTTATTATGGCCGATGCCGACGTTGACGGTAGCCATATCAGAACTCTATTACTTACATTCTTCTTCCGTTATATGCCACAGCTTATAGAAACGGGTCACGTGTATTTAGCTCAGCCGCCGCTTTTCCGTGTTTCAAAGGGAAAACAGCATTTTGACGCATTTACCGATGAAGAGAAGGCTATGTATATAGAGCAGTTAGGCGGTACTGCCGACGTTCAGCGTTATAAAGGTCTTGGTGAAATGGACCCTGATCAGCTTTGGGAAACAACGCTAGACCCTGAGCGCAGAACTTTACTTCGCGTAAACATTGAGGACGCTTTAATTGCAGACGAAACCTTTACAATGCTTATGGGCGAAGAGGTTGAGCCCAGAAAACAGTTTATTGAAGAAAACGCAGTGTTTGCGACAGACCTTGATATTTAAGGAAGGGAGAGAGAAAATTGGCTAAAAAATTAGAAAATATGCGTTGGCCTGAAACCGAAGAAACTAACGTCCAGCCCGTCGAGATAGTCGATGAGGTTAAAAACAGTATGCTTCAGTACGGTATGTCGGTGCTAGTAGGCCGTGCTCTTCCTGACGTGCGTGACGGTTTAAAGCCTGTTCACCGCCGTATTCTTTACACAATGTATGAAAACGGACTAACCCCTGAGAAAGCGTACAGAAAGTGCGCCGACACAGTAGGTTCCGTGCTCGGACGATACCATCCGCACGGTGACGCTTCAGTTTACGATGCCATGGTTAGAATGGCGCAGGATTTTTCGCTTCGTTATCCGCTGATTGACGGTCACGGTAACTTCGGTAATATCGACGGTTATCCCGCCGCTGCATACCGATATACCGAGTCTAAAATGAATAGGCTCTCTCTTAGTATGCTTGACGATATCGAAAAGGAAACGGTAGACTTTGTTCCTAACTACGACGACCGTCTGAAAGAGCCAACCGTTTTACCTGTTCGCTTCCCACAGCTTTTAGTTAACGGCTCTAGCGGTATAGCATTTGGTATGGCAACCGAAATTCCGCCTCATAACCTAGGGGAAACTATCGACGCTATGTGCTGTCTTATCGATAACCCCGAGGCAGAATTATCCGAGCTTTGCGAACACATTAAGGGCCCTGACTTCCCAACGGGCGGTATCATTATGGGAAGAAGCGGTATTCGTGCCGCCTACGCTACCGGTAAGGGCAAGATTTTACTTCGCGGTAAGGCAGAAATTGAGGAAACAAAAAACGGAAAATTCCGTATTGTTATAACCGAACTTCCTTACAAGGTTAGAAAAAAGGATTTAGTTAAGAAAATTTACGATTTAGCGGCTGAAAAGCGCATCGAGGGTATTGACGACGTTGTTGACTACTCTTCAAAGCGTGACGGCGGTATCAGAATCGTGGTTGATATCAAGAAGGACGCTAACGCACAGGTAGTGCTAAATAAAATTTACTCATATACTGAGTTACAGACCACCTTTGGCGCTAACCTTATAGCCATTGTAAACGGAAAACCGCAGATTTTAACACTCAAAGAGATGCTCCAAAACAGCATCGACTTCCAGTGTGACATAATCCGCAGAAGAACTATATTCGACCGCAGAAAAGCGGCTGAAAGAGCCCATATTTTAGAGGGTCTTAAAATTGCGCTCGACTTTATTGACGAGGTAATAGCAATAATCCGTTCTTCAAAGACCATTCCTGAATCAAAACAGGCGCTGACCGACCGATTTGGTCTTGACGAAATTCAGACCACCGCAATAGTTCAGATGCAGCTCGGTAAGCTTGCGGGTATGGAAAAGCAAAAAATTCTTGATGAATTAAAGGAAAAGTTAGATTTCATTAAGGAATGTGACGAAATTTTAGCTAGTCACGCTAAAATTTTAGATATTGTTAAGACAGAGGCTTTAAATCTTCGCGATAAATACTCAGACGAGCGCCGCACCGAAATCAGTGACGTTGCGGGCGAGGTTGACATTGAAGACCTTATCCCCGAAGAAGAGTGCGTTATCACCAAAACGGTTAACGGTTATATCAAGCGTTTACCTGCCGATACCTATAACGTTCAGAACCGTGGCGGCAGAGGCATTACGGGTATGACCACAAGGGAAGACGACGTGGTTGAGAATATGTTTATCTGCTCTTCACACGATAGGGTTATGATGTTCTCAAATCTAGGCAGAGTTTACAGAATTAAGGCCTACGAAATTCCTGAGGGCTCCAGAACCGCTAAGGGTATGAATATTGTAAATATTCTACCTCTAATGCCGGGTGAAAAGATAACCGTTACACTTCCCTGCACCGCTGAGGACGAGGAAGAGCGCTATATCTGTATGATAACCAAGAAGGGTATCATAAAACGTACCAAGCTTTCTGACTTCAAGAACACCAGAAAGAGCGGTATAATAGCTATTTCTCTGGACGAGGACGATGAATTAGGCTTTGTTGGAATGACAACGGGCAATCAAAATCTGCTAGTGGCTACTAGTAAGGGTATGGCAATTCAGTTTAACGAATTAGCCGTTCGTTCAATGGGCAGAACTGCACGTGGCGTTAAGGCTATCAATATGAAGGACGGCGACTTTGTTGTAGCTATGGCTATTTGCGAAGAAAACACCCGTCTTCTCACCGTAACCGAAAACGGCTACGGAAGAATAAGCCCGATTTCCTGTTACAGAGTTCAGTCTCGTGGCGGTAAGGGTCTTACCAACTACAAGGTTGAAAAATACGGTAACGTTGCGGCTGTTTTACCTGTTACCGACGATGAAGATATCATTATGATTGCTTCAAACGGCATAATTATCAGAATTTACGCAGGTGATATTTCAGAATTCGCCCGTCCTGCTAAGGGTGTTAGGGTAATGCGTGTTGCCGAGGGCGAAAAAATTCTCTCGGTTGCAAAGGCAGAGCACGATGCAGGTGAGGTAAACGACGCTCCCGAGGCGGCTGACGCCGATGCGGGTGCCGTTGAGGCAGAGCTTCAAACAGAGGAAGAGGTTGTAGAAGAGGTTATAGACAACGCGGCAGAATAATTCGGAGGCAAAATAAGTGGAAAATAATATCTATAAAAATCCTTATAACAATCCTTATAAAAAACCTGAAACAAAGGAAGATACGGTTTACGTTACCCCTGCCCCTGTAGCAAACGGTACTGCGCCTCATTCTGAGGCGCAGCCGCAAGAGTATCAGCCGAGTGTTACGTATAACCCTACCGCTTACAGTAAATTAGAACCGCAGGAGGTTTTACTTACCGACGAGCAAAGGCAGCTAAGAAGAGCAGAGCTCAGACGCTTACGTTGGACCGGCTGTTGGCTGGGAGTAGTGCTTATAGTAGTATTCCTGTTTATGAGATACTGGAGTGTTCCGTTTATTTACGGTGCCAGAGCTTTAGGCTTTTCGGATACCGAAATGCTCCTGCTTTTTGAAAACGATATTTTCAAAAACGTAGTGCAGATAATACTCTCTAGCTTTTGCCTTATAGTTCCATTTATAATACTGACCAAGATTAGAGGACAAAAGCTAAGTCATATAATACCGCTTGGAAAACCTAAAGAGGGTACTGCGGCACCGTTTTTTATGTTCGGTCTTGCCGCCTGTTCCCTTTCAAACATATTCACCTCCTATTCAACCCAGTTTTTAAATCAAATTTTAGGCTCTTTTGGTTTAAAATACGAGCTTCCCTCTTCTGATAGCGAAAAGGGAATACTGTTTTTTGTACTCGCAGTTATTTCAACCGCAGTAATTCCGGGTTTGGTTGAGGAATTCGGCTGCAGAGGTGTTATGTTCGGTCTTTTAAAGGAACATTCCGAGGGTGCGGCAATAATTGTTTCAGCACTGATTTTCGGAATTATGCACGGAAACTTCGTGCAAATCCCGTTTGCGTTTATAGTAGGCTTGGCACTGGCAATAATCCGCCTTAAAACAGGCACACTCTGGATTGCTATCGCAGTACATTTTTGCAACAATTTAATCTCGGTAATATTCGAGCACGTGCTTTATGTTTTGCCGCAGAGCATACAAAATATTATTTACATAGGTCACCTGGCGTCCAGCATATTCCTTGGTGTTATAGGTATTTTAATGATTAAAAGGAATTCTCAAAAAGTTTTCTCATTAAAAGCTAACCAAAATGGAATCAGTGAGAAAAAGATAATAACCACCGCGCTTGTAAGACCTACCGTTATAATAGCGCTTGTGGCCTATATAATCGTAGCTTTTTCCTATATTTCTAGATAAAAAGGAAATTTATATGGATAAAAAATTTATGAAACGAGCGCTGGAGCTAGCTCGTGAAGCCGCCCTTAACGGAGAAGTTCCGGTGGGGGCGGTTATTGTTAAGGACGGAAAAATAATTTCCGAGGGAATGAATAAAAGAGAGCAAAAACAAAGCGCCCTTTCTCACGCCGAAATAGAGGCGATTAAGGGCGCTAATAAGGCTTTGGGCAGTTGGCGGCTTGACGGTTGCGAAATTTACGTAACCTTAGAGCCTTGCCCTATGTGTGCGGGAGCTATTTTAAACTCAAGAATATCAGAGGTAATTTTCGGCGCGTTTGACAAAGAAGCAGGGTTTGTAGATAGCGTTACAAACGTATTTTCGCTTACAAAAAACAACAAAACAAAGATTTTTTGCGGAATTTGTGAAGAGGAATGTGAAAAAATTTTGCAGGACTTTTTTAAGGCGGTGCGAGATAAATGATTTCTTTTAAAGTTATATCCCGCTATTTTGAGGAGAACAATATAGAGCTTGTAGGCGCTATACCGTTTTTTGAGGTAGAAAAGCATTTAATAGAGTGCGCGGCTAAAAAAAGGATACCTAAAAAGGCAAAAAGCGTTATTTTATGCCTTTTTCCGTATGCGGTAAAAACCGACGCTCCAAAGCACCTTAGCCGATATGCCGCACTTCCCGATTATCATAACGTTTGCGGAGAAATTTTAAACAAAATAAGCGAAGACTTAAAAGAAAATTATCCTAAAAACGAATTTTCGTATTTTATAGACAATTCTCCTATTCCCGAGGTAGCCGCCGCCGCGAGAGCAGGGCTTGGTATTAAGGGAGAAAACGGACTTTTAATAAACAAAAAGTACGGCAGCTTTGTCTTTATCGGCGAAATTGTGACCGATTTAGAAATCGAAACTAAATGCTTTGAAATTAAAAGCTGTACAAAATGCGGAAAATGTAAAGAAAATTGTCCTGTGGGACTTGATAAATCAAAATGTATGTCTAAGCTTAGTCAGAAAAAAGGGGAGTTAGCAGAAGCCGAACTAACCCTTTTAAAGAACAACAATATTTTATGGGGTTGCGATATTTGTGCCGCCGTTTGCCCTCAAAATCACTTTGAAAAAACTAACATAAAGGAATTTATAGAAGGCTATGAGGACAGCTACTGCCCAGACCAAGAAACAAAAGGCAGAGCGTATGCCTGGCGCGGCAAGGGGACTATCGATAGAAATTATGTAAACCTTAAAGATTTATAATATTTTTGTAATTTCCTCTTTAGTTATACATTTAAAGGCGAAAATGCTGACACAATACAAGGCTAGAGAAACAACACATATTAGTATTATGTAAACTACAAGCGGAAGGCTTGATATAAGCGATAAAAGCCTATCGCAAAAAAACACTGTCAATACGCTTAAAATAAGCGGCAGTAAAATGCTTTTAAAAATATTGATTTGTGCTTTGCTGACAGAAATTAGCTTTACAGAATTAAGCGCACAGGTTAAGAGATTTGAAAAATACATAATCCATATAAAGCCCATAACGCCGTAGCGTGGCAAAACGATAGGAATGGCAACAAGTCTCAGTGCGCTGTCACCTACCGACGAAAAAAAGGTAAAACGCTGACAGTCAAGTCCCTTTAAAATGCCGTCGCAAATGCCGTCGAGATACATAAGCGGCACTATTGGTGAAAGGGCGCAAAGCAGAAAACCTACGTCATCCGATTTATATAAAAGTTTTCCTATTTTATCCCCCGTAAGTAAAAAAACAGCACCGCAAAAAAGACCTACTATTAGGGTTAGTCTTATAATCTTTTCGGTGGCGTATTTTACTTTTTGGTGGTTACCAAGCGCTAATGCTTCGCTCATTTCGGGAAGCAGTAGGACCGATACCGAGGAAATAAGGGTAGAGGGGAAGAAAAGAATAGGAAGTGCCATACCCTTAATCATACCAAAAAGAGAAAGTGCGCCGTCTGAAAGACTCTGATTTTTCGAAAGAGAAGTAGGAGAAATTATATTTTCGGCAGTTCTCAGCAGGGAATTTAAGTATCTGCCTGAGGTTATGGGTAGCGCTATATGGTTGATGGCTTTAAATATTCTATAGGGCGGTCTTTTTCTGCCCTTGTTTTCTACTTTAATAATGTCCCTTTTGTAAAGAATATATATAAAAAGGCAAGAAAGCGCTTCGGCTGCCGTGTCACCAAGCATTACGGCGGCAAGGGTTACGGCGATTCCCATATTTGATAACAGCTTTAGCGCTAGTATTACGGTGACAATTCTGATTAACTGTTCAAAAATTTGAGAAAGTGCAGATGGCGCGGCACTTCTTCGTGCGGCAAAATAGCCTCTAAGACAAGAGCAAATTCCCATAAACGGCAGGGAAATAGACGCCATCTTTATAGACAGCGCTGTATTTGCCTGTTTTAAGACGGTGTTTGATATAAAGTCGGCACCGAAAAACAAAACCGCAAACGAAACGGCGGCAATTATAAGGGTCAAAAAAATACAGCGTCTGAGAATCAGCTTTACGCCTGATCTTGAGCCAAGGGCTAATTCCTCGGTTACCAGACGGGTGACAGCGGTACAAATTCCGCTTGTTGCAAAGGTAGCCGCCAAAACGTAGACCGAAAAGACTATCTGATAAAGTCCTATACCCTCGGCACCGATTTCGGAGGCTAACCAAACCTTGAATATTATGCCTAAAAATCGCAAAAGAAGTCCCGAAACGGTAAGCACCGCCGCATTTTTAATAAATTTCGTTTTCATACAAGCAATCACCATTTAAAACTTATGAGAAAACTGCAAAAACAATTACAATCAAGTCATTTTAGGAGGAGTGTTTATGAACTCACCGTTAGCAGACCGTCTTCGCCCCACCAAAATTGATGAGGTTTCTGGTCAACACGCGCTGTTAGACGAGGGAAAGGTACTTCGTTGCATTATAGAGTCGGGCAAAATCCCAAATCTTATATTTTACGGACCCTCGGGCGTAGGTAAAACCACCGTTGCTAAGATTATCGCCTCAAAATGCGGTAAAAAGCTGTGCTATCTAAACGCTACCACCGCTTCGACTGCCGATATTAAGGAGATTGTAGCTTCAATCGGAAGTATCGATGCCGAAAACGGTATACTTTTATATCTTGATGAGATTCAGTATTTCAACAAAAAGCAACAGCAGATATTACTTTCATACATAGAAAACGGCGACATAACGCTGATAGCATCGACCACCGAAAACCCGTTTTTCTACGTTTATAATGCGATACTCAGCCGGTCCAGTGTGTTTGAATTTAAAGCTCTGGTCACAGAGGATATCGTAAAGGTTATAAACCGCGCTATTCGTGTTTTAGAAACCGACGGCAAAAAAATTATAATTTCAAACGAGGATATTTTAAAGCTGTCCCGCAGTGCCGCAGGTGACGTGAGACGTGCTATAAATATTTTAGAGCTTTGTATTATGTTAACCGAAAGAGAAGGAAAAGCTGAGATTACGAGTGACGTTTTAGAGCAGCTTTTACAAAACAATTCGGTGCGCTATGACCGCGAGGGTGACGAGCACTACGACCTGGTTTCAGCCTACCAAAAATCTATGCGCGGCTCCGACCCTGATGCCGCGATTTACTATCTAGCACGTCTTCTTGCGGCCGGTGATTTACCTAGTGCCTGCCGCCGTCTTTTAGTGTGTGCAAACGAGGACGTAGGTTTGGCTTATCCCCAGATAATTCCTATAGTTAAGGCGGCTGTGGACACCGCCTTGGAGGTGGGTCTTCCCGAGGCTAAAATACCACTTGCAAACGCCGTAATTTTGGTGGCGACAAGCCCTAAATCCGCAAGTGGACACGATGCGATAGTAAAGGCTTTAAGCGATGTCGAAAGGGGCGCCGTTTACCCAGTTCCTCGACAGCTTCAAAACAAGCATTTTGACGGTGAGGAGTGCGAAAATAAGGGACAGAATTATCTCTATCCGCATAGCTTCCCGAAACATTATGTAAACCAACAGTATTTGCCCGATGCAATTAAAAATTATAAGTATTACGAGTTTGGCGATAATAAAAACGAGCAAAAATTTAAAGAGTATTGGGATATGATAAAGAAATGAAACAAGAGTTAAAACTGCCTAAAAGAACGCTTAGAGTGTGGCAAATTAGAATTTTTATGGTAGCAATTATTCTTAGTGCCTTTTTATCGATACTATTTTCGCTTTATATATTTTCTGCCATATTGCTGATTGTTTGCGCGATGGTTTCCTTTATATATTTTCCTCTGCTTTACAAAAGCTATACCATAACCATATCCAACACCTATATATCGGTTGAAAAGGGCGTTTTTATTAAATCGGAAAAAATTATGCCGAGAGCCCTTTTGGTATATGCCGAGAGTATGTCTTTGCCGTTATCCAACGCGTTAGGTCTTTCGGCGGTTATTTTAAAGGCGGCGAGAGGCTTTTGTGTAATTCCCGAAATTGAAAAACAAACGGCAGACGAGCTGCTTTTATCCGCTAAGGAAGGTAAAATATGAGCAATACCACCTTTAAGGCGCATCCGCTTATGCTTTATAGGTTTTTAAAGCCATTTTTATTTATACTGGTGCTTCCTCTTATAAAGGGCGCGGTACAGTATCTGTTTTATAAACAAATAAGCGGCGTGTTAGCGCTCGAGTTTATAGCCTTTAGCATTATATTTTCGGTGGCGCTGCTTAGAACGCTTATGTTTTCGCTAAAGGTTGACGACGATTTTTTAACTGTGCGCAACGGATTTTTTCTGCGCCGTAAGGTTAAAATACCCCGAAAAGAGCTATCTTCTATATCCTACCGCCGAAATATTGCCGATTTGATATTTTCGAGCGTGACCTTCAGGCTTAACACCGAGGCGGGAAGCACCGAAAAGGCAGACGTAGAGTTTAAACTTAGCCGCCGC
>JAZLAD010000183.1:0-3010 GCA_045613005.1 Acutalibacteraceae bacterium
AAACCGACCGATAAAATTGTTAACAAACGAGGGCGAAAATATGATAGCAATTAAAAATACCACTCTTGTTATGCGCGACTACTTTTTACCCGATGCAGTCCTTTTTGTTGAGGACGGCAAAATAGTTGATTTAGGTCAAATGCGCGAAAAGAAAATTCCTGAAGACTGTGACGTTTTTGACGCAAAGGGTTTATATCTCGGTGCGGGCTTTGTTGATATCCACACCCATTCGGACGGCTACGTTTTCTTTCAGGATGAGCCTGAAAAAGCGGCACTTCACCATTTGAAGCACGGAACCACCACCCTTTTCCCCGCCCTTTATTACAGTATGAATACTGCCGCTTACGTTGAGGCTATAAAAAAGCTTCGTAGGGCAAGAAAATCCCCCAACTGTAAAAACATAGCGGGACTATATATGGAGGGACCTTATCTTAATCCCAAATTCGGTTGCGACCGAGAGTCTAATCCTTGGAAAGCTCCTGTAAGCAAGGAAAAATATCAGCCTATTATTGACGAGGCGAAGGACTTTGCAAGGGTTTGGGCACTGGCACCCGAGCGTGAGAATATTTTAGAGTTTGTATTAGCGGTAAAGGAGAAAAATCCTAACGCGGTTTTCTCGGTAGCTCACAGCGAGGCTTCCCCTCAGCAGATCGAAGCGCTTATTCCGTACGGACTAAAAATCGGCACACATCACACCAACGCAACGGGTGACAGACCGAAGTATCCCGAATGCAGAGGTGTTTGCGTTGACGAGGCGGTAAACTACAACCGCGAAATTTTTGCAGAGCTTATTTGCGACAGCAGAGGTATCCACGTTGACCCGTATATGCTTCGTCTTGTGCGTAGAATTAAGGGTGATGACCGCATAATTTTAATCTCCGATGCCTATGCCTGTGACGGTCCTATACCCGAGGGCTATGACGACGTAGACGATATAAACTTCGACCATATGGGCGAAATAGCGGGTTCTAAAATGACACTCGATATCGCCTGTAGAAATATGATTAAGCACACGGGCGCTTCACTCGTAGACGTATTTAATTTTGCTTCGTATAACCCTGCTTTTGCCACAGGTCTTTATGACAGAGGTGAAATAGCTAAGGGTAAAAGGGCTGACCTTGTAATCGTTGACCATAATATGAAGGTGTCAAGGGTTATGATAGGCGGCGAATGGGTAGATTAAATCCTATAATACAAAAGCTGAATAAATTTAAAAACCATCTTTTTAATAAAGGAGAAAGCACAATGAAAGATTTTATTGTAGATCCCTCAACTAAATTCAGTTTCGAGCCTGCAGAGTTTGTTCCGTTTAAGGACAAAAAGGTTTGCGACTACGTTCGCAGTCTCTCGGGTACAGATTTAGAAAAGCGTGAGCCTTGGTGGCATCCCGAATTCACCGTTAAGGTAATGCTAAATCCGCACCCCGTTTTAATCGCTACTCTTTTTGAGCGTTTAAGAGCCGCAAGTGAGGCGGGTAAAACCTTCACGATGATTCTCGGCAACCCCGAGCCTGACACATACATACCTTTAGCACAGCTTATCAACTACTTTAAGGTAGACTGCTCTAAGGTTCACCTTTTTGCAGAGGACGAGTGGGCTGATCAGGACGGTAATATTGCTCCAATTACGTATGAAGCAGGCTTTGCTCATTCTATGATAAAGTATTTCTACTATCAAATCGACGAGAAGCTCCGTATGCCTATGGAAAATATTCACTTCCCCACAAATGCTAATATCAAGGATTACTCCAAGATTATTAACGATATTTCAGGCGGCGGTGCAGATATCGCTTCTACCTCTCCGGGTTGGGCAGGTCATATGGCGTTTGTTGATCCTATTCCTGAGTTTATCGGAAGCGGTGACATAGAAGAGTGGTTAAATCAACCCGCGCAGATTGTTAAGCTTCACCCAATGACCATTATGCAAAACTCACTTAACGGCACCTTCGGTCAGTCGGGCGATATTGCAAATGTTCCTCCGATGGCGGCTACTATAGGACCTTTAGACGTTTTACGTGCTAAGGAGCGTATCGAGGTTCACGCACTTGCTACCTGCGGCACCTTCTCTTCCTGGCAGAGAATGACCTCCCGTCTTTGCACGCACGGTCCTATCACACCGTATTTGCCAAGCACAATGCTTCAAACCAAGAAAACTCAGGTTTATATCAGCGAAGAACTTGCCGCACCGTTTGAGTGTTGGGAAAAGGTTGGCTATTAAACTTAAAATAATAAAAATCTTGCTCGGCTTCCTACAAGGAAACAGGGCAAGATTTTTTATTAAGAATATTTTTTAATGTGTTTTTTTAAGGCTTCAAAGGATTTATCGCTTATAACGTGCTCAATTTCACAGGCGTCTTTAGCGGCGGTTTGCTCGTCTACTCCAAGCATTTCTAAGGCTTGTGAGAGCACGGTATGACGCTCGTATATTTTTTGGGCTATGTAAAGACCGTCCTTTGTCAGCGTAATATATCCGTTATCGTCTATAACAATATATTTTTCGTTTTTTAGTCTGCCTACCGCACGGCTGACGCTGGGTTTTGAAAAATTCATACGCTCGGCTATATCTATTGAGCGAACCTCGCCCTTTTGATTTTTAAGAGTATAAATTGTTTCGAGATACATCTCACCTGAAGGCTTGAGTGACATATTTAACCCTCCAAAATAAATTCCTTTTTATTAGAATAACACATATACCCTTAAAAATCAAACATTATAATAAATTTAAAACTTAAAAAATTTCAAAAAACATCTTGACAAAATAAGGAAAAACAATTATAATTAACCAAGGTTAGCTGTGGCTAACTACTTTTTTAGATTTTCTAGTTAGCCGCGGCTAACTAGAAAATAGTAAGAATTTGGTGGTATTTTATATGAATTTGCGAGAAGTAGAAGAAGGAAAAGAATACATTATTCAGAATATCAATACAGATGATGAAGAACTGAATGCTTTTTTGTTTTCTCTCGGTTGTTATAGTGGTGAAACCATTACGGTGATCGCGCATCGTAAAGGT
>JAZLAD010000184.1:0-7858 GCA_045613005.1 Acutalibacteraceae bacterium
GCGGCTCTGAGTGCCACCTCGGTTTTGCCGAAGCCTACGTCACCGCAAAGCAGACGGTCCATAGGTACGTCTCTTTCCATATCGCGCTTGATTTCGTTTACACAGCGCAGTTGGTCCTCGGTTTCTTCATATTCAAAACGACGCTCAAAGTTGTTTTGAAGGTCGGTATCCTCAGAAAAGGCATAGCCCTTAGTAGCCATACGCTTTGCGTAAAGTGCCGTTAACTGCTTAGCCATATTCTTAACTGCGGCTCTGACGCGGGTTTTAGTTCTTTCCCAGCTTTGAGTACCTAATTTATTAAGCTTTATTGTGCCGTCCTCGGCGGCGCCTATATACTTTGAAACTAAATCAAGCTGAGTTACAGGCACGTACAAAACGTCTGTACCCGCATACTTTATTTTAATATAATCCTTTGTGACACCCGAATTCGTTATACGATTTATACCATCAAAAATACCGATACCGTGTCCCGAATGAACAACGTAGTCGCCTCTGTGAAGCTCGTCGAGCGAGCCTATTTCTTTCGCGTTTTTAGGGCGCTTCAATTTTTTCTTTTGCTCGGGCGCGATATATTTATGGCTTATCAGAACAAAGTTTATCGATGGTATTTCCATACCCGCCGATAATCCGCCCGTGGTGACGTATACCCCATTTTCCTCTATTGCTTCTCCGCTGAGCGCTAGGGTTGCAGATATTCCCTTTTCGTTCAGTTCTTCACTTAAGACTCTGGCGGCTCTTTCTTCACCCGCAAGAATAACAGCGAGACCTTTTGTACGGGTAACTAGTGCCAAATCCTCTTTCAAAAGCTCAACATCGCCGTTCCAAGAGGATAGACGCTTTAAATTAAAGCCATAATATCCTTTAAGAGGTAAGGAATAGGAGGAACGTGGAAAGCTCTCAAGATAAACACTTTCTGCAGATTTTGATAAAAACTGTGCCTTATCGATATATATATCGACAGTTTTTTTACTTAAAAATCCGTTTTCTAAAAGGCTCTTTATATCCTCTGCGTGCCCTATTTCTATTGTTTTAATGCGGTCGGCAATATTTCCTGATTCACAAACGATTTTAAGGCAATCGCCAACGTAATCAAATATAGTTGCCCTTTTGTCGTATAAAAGGTTCAAATACGGGTCGGGTGAAATCTGAACTCCACCGCTTATCAAATCAACATCCTTTTGGATATTTTGTCTTTGGTTATCGGTCAATTTCTTTTCGCTTTTAAGGTAATTTTCGAGTTTTTCCTTTAAGGCTTTAAAATCTATAGGAAGCTCACAG
Organism: Acutalibacteraceae bacterium; assembly: GCA_045613005.1. Lineage (GTDB taxonomy): Bacteria > Bacillota > Clostridia > Oscillospirales > Acutalibacteraceae > UBA737. The sequence continues at coordinate 1,279 of JAZLAD010000184.1, forward strand.
GCGGGAGAAATTTTAACCTCATCCAGTGTTTTTCCTCTTCGCTGACTTATAGGATCAAACTCCGAAATAGAGTCGATTTCATCTCCCCACAACTCAATTCTTACAGGACTTTCGCAATTTACAGGGAAAATATCTATTATTCCGCCTCTTATAGAAAACTGACCTGCACCCTCTGTAAGCTCACTTCTGACGTAGCCTGCCTCAATCAAGTTAGCGGCCAGTTTTTCTGTGTTAATAAGTGAACTTGAATCTATTTTAAGTGATACCTTCTCTAAAATTTCGGGAGGAACGGTATACAAAAGCGCGGACTCAACCGATAAAGTTAGCAGGTCAAAAGCCCCGTCAATCAGCTTTGACAGGGTGTTTATTCTCTTATGCTCATATTCTCTTGAAAAACCTGAAACTCTAAGCAAATTATAATCTCTAAGCGGCAAATTAAGCGCTGTGATACCTAGTGATGTAAGGTCGTTGCAAAGGTTTATAGCACTTGCCTCGTCGGGTGTAAACACAACGGCTTTTTTGCCTGTGTGCTCTAATAGCGACGAGATAAACACCGCCTTATGCACCGCCGACAGTCCCGTGGCGGCTATCGGCAAATTGCCGCTTTTAGCATCATTTAAAAGCTTTTTGTATTCAGGGTCTTTAAGTATTACACGATTTAAAAATTTCATATCTACTTACTATAGGCATTCATAGCCTTATCAATACCGCTACTTACAATCATCTTTGCGGCATCCGCAGTAGTTTCAAGCGACTTGTTAAAGAGTTCTCTTTGCTCACCTGGAATTTTTCCTAAAACCCAATTAACCAAATCATACTGCGGATTAGGCTTTTTGCCGACACCTACCTTAATTCGCATTATTTCCTCGGTGCCTAATACTTCGATTATATCCTTAACACCATTTTGGCCGCCCGAGCTTCCCTTTCTTCTTATTCTGATATTTCCAACGTCAAGAGACACGTCATCAAAGATGACAAGAATTTTGTTTATCGGTATCTTATAAAACGACGAAGCGGCAAGTACCGCGCGACCCGAATTATTCATATAGGTTTGCGGTTTTAAAAGCAGTATTCTTTTATCGCCTATCTTGCAATCGCAATAAAGAGCGTCAAACTTGTGCTTAATAATTTCTACGTTTAACGATTTAGCTAGTAAATCAATTGCCATAAAACCTGCGTTGTGTCTTGTATCCTCATACTGCATTCCGGGATTTCCGAGGCCGACAATCATATAATCAAACGCGCTGTTTTTTGATTTAAAAAGCATTCTAACACCTTAATTCAATTTACATATTTAATATATAATAACATATTTTTTATAACTATTCAAGCATTTAAAATCCACTTTTTACGAGCGACGTTATTAAGCTTATTTATACATATTTTTACCCCCTCAAACGACAATTTGTTAGGCAGAAAGGGAGTATAATAATTGTACAACGTCTAGTTAGCGGGGTGATACACACGGTAGTTTACGCAGATATTTTGGTTGCAGTAAACCTAATATGCGACTATTTTTTACTAAAAACCACCTCTTTTTTTGCAAAAGAAAAAGCAAAAGTTATCAGAATTCTTTTAGCGGCGCTAGTTGGCGCTTTTTCCTCACTTTGGATTTTTTTACCGCAACAAAACGTTATTTCAAACCTCATTTTTAGACTATTTACCTGCTTAGGTATGATTTTTTCTGCCTTTGGTTTTAAATCCTTAAAGCGCTTTATACGGCTTAACCTTTTACACCTTTTGATAAATTTCGGTTTTGCCGGTAGTATGTGGGCGTTTTATTACATATTCAGGCCAAATGGCATGGTAGTTTTTAACTCGATTGTATATTTCGACGTTTCGGCTGTTTTTTTAACCATCTTTTCGGTTTTGGGATATATAGCCGTAACTCTTATTAGCAGATTGGTGAGTAAAAACGCATCGGTTGCTGAAAGATATCCTATAGACGTTTATATCGACGGTAACCAAGCATCCTTTACCGCTATTTCGGACAGTGGTAATTCGCTGAAAGACGTTTTCGGAGTCAGTGAAATAATCATTGTAGAAAAAAGGACAATAGATAAATTTAAGAATGAATGTGTAGACTCACGTTACAGGGCGGTACCTTGCAACACCGTATCAGGAGAAGCCTTGCTTGACGGGTGGCGCTTTGATAAGGCTGTAATACATATTGATAAAAAGCAAAAGGAAATTTCAAATCCAATACTTGCTGTTTCAAAAAATAATCTTAGCATTGAATGTGATGCAATAATCAATCCGGAAGCGGTGTTATAATTGAAAATTTTTACTGTATATAAGCTCAAGATTTCTACTATAATTTTTAAACTAATTCAAAAATTAAAATACTCCGGCACAACCCACTACATAAACGGTCCTGAAACTCTTCCGCCGCCCCTATCCTCTGAAGAAGAACAAGAGCTTCTGCAAATTTCCGATAAGGTCTCACGCGAAAAGTTAATAGTTCACAATCTACGGTTAGTGGTATATATCGCAAGAAAGTTTGATTCCTCAGGGAACAATATAGAAGATTTAACCTCTATTGGTACAATAGGTCTCATAAAGGCTGTAAACACCTTTTGTCCCGACAGGAATATAAAACTTGCAACCTATGCTTCACGTTGTATAGAAAACGAAATTCTTATGTATCTTAGAAAAACCTCGTCAAGAAAAAACGAAATTTCAATTGACGAACCGCTTAACACCGATTGGGACGGAAACGAGCTACTCCTTTCGGACATTTTGGGAAGTGACGGTGACGAGGTTGGAAGCAGTATCGAGCAAGAGGATGAAAGATGCCTTTTAAATTCGTTCATTGAAAAGCTGACAGCCAGAGAAAAGCAAATTATGCAGATGCGATTTGGTATGGGTGGCTACAACGAGTATACGCAAAAAGAGGTTGCAGACACTTTAGGCATTTCCCAATCTTACATTTCAAGGCTTGAAAAACGAATAATATCAAAACTTAAAAAACAGATTGAAAAAGCGGTTTGAATGGTGTAAAATATAGTCGGTGATTATATTTGGAAAAGTATTTTTTTATAGGTATTAGCCTATACATTTTAATTATCAATCTTTTGTCTATAATAGTTTGTAGAGTGGATAAATCTGCCGCTATAAAGGGCAAGAGAAGAATACCTGAAAAAACGCTGTTTATCCTCTCGCTTTTAGGAGGAGCTACATTTATGTATATTACAATGCTTACTATCAGACATAAGACAAAGCACCTTAAATTTATGCTAACACTGCCGCTTATAATATTGTTGCAAACGGCGGCACTAATCCTTATTATTAAGGCAAATATATAATTTGTAAAAAAAGTCTTTACTTTTTGACTTTGTTGTGTTATAATCGTTAGGCTACCGAATTCTGTGCTTTTGGCGTCTGCCGCATTTCGCGGATTACTCGTGGCCTTTGGCTCGGATTTTTGGCGGACATTATAGAAAGGGAGTAAATTAAAATGACTAATGAATTAAAGCAGCAGATTATGGCTGAGTATGCAATTCATGAGGGCGACACAGGTTCTCCTGAGGTTCAGATCGCTGTTCTTACAACACGCATCAACGAGCTCAACGAGCACCTTAGCGTTCACAAGAAGGACCATCACTCACGCAGAGGTTTGCTTAAGATGGTAGGTCACAGAAGAAACCTTCTTGCTTACCTACAGAAGAACGATATTGAAAGATACCGTTCAATCGTTAAGAGACTCGGTCTTCGTAAGTAATAGTACATTAAGGCAAACCGTACAAAAAGTGCGGTTTGCTTTTATGTTAATTAAGTTTATTTGCCTTGTAGATTTTTGCTGTTTAGCGGTAAATCGTGTGCTTTTTAAGCAAAAAAGCATTGGATTTATTGCTAAAACAAAATTCTCCGAGGCTAAAAATAAAAAAATAAGGAGATTTTAAAATGTTCGAAAATTTCAAGGTTTATGAAACCACAATTGCGGGCAGACCATTCAAACTTGAAACAGGTAAAATGGCAGGTCTTGCAAACGCAGCATTTATGGCTTCCTACGGTGAAACTAGCGTACTTTGTACCGTTACCGCATCGGACAAGCCTCGCGAGGGTGTTGACTTCTTCCCTCTTTCAGTTGACTATGAAGAAAAAATGTATGCAGTAGGCCGCTTCCCCGGTTCTTTCCAGAGAAGAGAAGGCAGAGCAAGTGAGAAGGCTATCCTTTCTTCACGTTGTATCGACCGTCCTATCCGTCCTCTATTCCCTAAGGATATGAGAAACGATTGCTCGGTTGTAGCAACCGTTATGTCGGTTGACCCTGACTGTTCACCTGAAATTACTGCCGCTATCGGTGTTTCTGCAGCTATCGCTTGTTCTGATATTCCTTGGGATGGCCCGATTGCAAGCACCTCTGTAGGTTTAGTTGACGGCGAAATAGTTATAAACCCAACTCTGGAGCAAAGAGCAGTATCCGATTTAAATCTTACCGTTTCTTCCACCGCTGACTTAGTTGCTATGATTGAGGCAGGCGCTAACGAGATTGATGATGACCTTATGTTTGACTGCATTATGGCAGGTCACGAGGTTAACAAGGAAATCGTTGCTTTTATAAACGGCATCGTTTCAGAAATCGGCAAAGAGAAGTGTACCTTTGAATCAAGCAATCCTGACCCTGAAATTATGGCTGAAATTGAGGCTTTCTGCATTGAAGACGTTAAGAAGGCTCTTGATACCGACGATAAAAACGTTCGTGACGCCGCTTTACTCCCAATCTACAACGCAGTTCACGAGAAGTTCGACTGTCGCTTTGAGGGTAACGAAGCAAAGCTTGACGAGATTATGTATCTGGTACAAAAGCACGTTGTTCGTGCTTGGCTTAAGGACGAGCATAAGCGTGTAGACGGCAGAGGCATTGACGATATCCGTCCGCTCGACGCTCAGATCGACCTTCTCCCTCGCGTTCACGGCTCAGGTATGTTCACAAGAGGACAGACTCAGGTTCTCTCGGTTGCTACTCTAGCACCAGTTAGCGAAGCTCAGAAGCTTGATGGTCTTGACGAAGACGTTAGCAAGAGATATATCCACCACTACAACTTCCCTTCCTACTCTGTAGGTGAAACAAAGCCATCACGCGGCCCCGGCAGAAGAGAAATCGGTCACGGCGCACTTGCTGAAAAGGCTTTAGTTCCTGTAATCCCAAGCGTTGAAGAGTTCCCATACGCTATCCGTGTGGTTTCCGAGGTTCTTTCCTCTAACGGTTCAACCTCACAGGGCTCTATCTGCGGTTCTACACTAGCGCTTATGGCTGCAGGTGTTCCGATTAAGGCTCCTGTTGCAGGTATCTCCTGCGGTCTTATCACAGGTGATGAGGGCGTTTACGGCGACTTTATGACAATGGTTGATATCCAGGGTCTTGAAGACTTCTACGGCGATATGGACTTTAAGGTAGCAGGTACTCACAAGGGTATCACCGCTATCCAGATGGACCTAAAGGTTCACGGCTTAACACCTGAAATTATTAAAGAAGCATTTGCTAAGACACATAAGGCTAGACTTTATATTCTCGATGAAGTTATGCTAAAATGTATCGCAGAGCCTAGAGCTGAGCTTTCACAGTATGCTCCTAAGATGCTCACAACACTTATCAGTCCTGATAAAATCGGTGACGTTATCGGTAAGCAAGGCAAGGTTATTCAGTCTATTCAGGAACAGTGCGACTGTACCATTAATATTGAAGAAGACGGTCACGTATACGTTTCAGGTCTTGATATCGAAAAGGCTAAGCAAGCAATTTCTATTATCGACCTTATCGCTAACGACCCTGAAATCGGCGCTATCTATTCAGGCAGAGTTACCCGTCTTATGACCTTTGGCGCATTTGTTGAAATAGCTCCGGGTAAGGAAGGCTTAGTTCACATCTCAAAGCTTGACGTTAAGCGTGTTGAAAAGGTTGAGGACGTTGTTGCTGTTGGCGATCAGGTTATCGTTAAGGTAACCGAGATTGACGATCAGGGCAGAATTAACCTTTCCCGCAGAGATGCTTTGGTTGAAATTAACGGTGCTACCGTTGAAGCAGGTGCTGACGAAGAAGCTCCCCGTAAGGACCGCAAGGGCTTCAAAAAGCGCGATAAATAATTTGAACATCATATAAAACACAAGCTCAAGGAAAATCCTTGGGCTTGTGTTACATTTTGTAAAAAAGAGTTGCAAATAGCCTTTATAAACGATATAATTTATGCAGTTGTTGAAAGCGAGGAATACACATGGAACTTAAGTTTGGATACGGAAAAGGCGAACAGGTTGTAAACGTTCCCGATAATAATCTTTTAGGTGTTTTAACTGCAAACGAGATGGAGCATTTAAGAACCGGCCCCGAGGCAGTAAAATATGCCCTTCAAAACCCTATCGGTGCAAAATCCTTACGTAGTATGGTTAGTGTAGGACAAAAAATTGCTATCATTGCGAGTGATATTTCCCGTCCTGTGCCAAGCTATGACGTTTTGCCTTCGATTTTGGAAGAGCTTTTTGCCGCAGGCTGTAAGGCAGAAGATATTACGGTTGTTTTTGCGCTCGGTTCTCACCGCAAACATACCGAAGAAGAAATGCGTCATTTGGTAGGCGACAAGGT
>JAZLAD010000185.1:0-14514 GCA_045613005.1 Acutalibacteraceae bacterium
GTAAGGAAATTCCTCAATTATTAGGCAGCGACAAAAAACGCTTTGACGCTTTGGTAGATTCAAAATCTAAATCAAGAATTCGTATAGATGGCAACAAAAAAGGCTTGCCTTCGCATCGAGAAGTTATAAAATATCTATTTGAAAATTATTCAGTTTCAAGAGAAATTGCCAAAGAATTCTTGAATAAGTTATCTGTTGAAACAATAACCACACTATTATCTGAATATCCCGAAGATATTTTGTCGATAGAAAAGAAAAACTTGATTAGTAAATTTTTGATTCGCAAAATTAAGATTTTAGAAGAATTATTAAAGGAGGATGAGAAAAATGACTAAAAAAGATAAATGTTTATATTTAATTTGGAAAGATCCTCAAACAAGGCAAAATTTTACGATTGGAAAATTGGGAAGTGGATCTAAATATTCGTTTGAATATTCTGATGATGTTGGTAAGGCTGAAAATAATGGTTGGTCAAAATTTGAGGTGTTCCCAGAGGAAAAAGTCTATGAAAGCGATGTTTTGTTTCCCGTTTTTGCAAGTCGCCTTCCAGACAAAAAAAGACGAGATATTGATAAGATTTTAGCCAAATATGGATTGTCAACATTTGATGAATTCGAGTTGTTAAGGAAAAGCGAAGGCAGACTTCCTATTGATACTTATTCATTTATCGATCCTATTTTCCCTACCGACCAAACTGTTCAGCGAGATTTTTACATTATGGGTGTACGGCATCATGCATTGTGCAAAGGGGAAGACTGTTCTCTTTTGCCATTGATTAATATCGGTGATGAATTAATTTTTGAACAAGAGCCGGAAAACAAATTTGATGTTAACGCAATTAAAGTGAAAACCCACACAGGTGATGTTTTGGGATATGTGCCCAGATACTATAATGAAGCTATTTTAGAACGTCTTGAAAAAAACATGACGTATTCGTGCAAAATCATTGAAATTAATCTTTTTCAGGATTGTTCTGAATGTATCAAAGTTCGACTTAACATGCCTAAAGAATAATTCATAATTGTGAAAGCGGAGTGGAATTCCACTCCGCTTTTGTGGTTATATGTTTCGGAATTTATGAATTGCTTTTTGCAATTCGGTTGGTAATTTTGATTTATCGTTGGTTGAAAACACCCCAAGCGGATTGTTCCAAGATTCCATAGTATCGTCTTTTGCAACTGTAATGTAGTATGTTTTATCCTCTTCAATATAGCCGACATCTATTTGCATACCGTCTTCATAAGTGACAAGCAACATATCTTGGTCATCGTCACAAATGGTTTGCAGTTTACCCTGTGCTAAATCCAATTTTTTATAAACGTCATACCAATTATGTTCGTCTGTGGTATATGCCGTGCAGAAAGACATAAACTTTGTAAAGTCTTTGTCCAATTTTTCATCATATTTTTTGTTCAAAAAAAGACGGATTATTAAATAGAAAACAGGAAGAATGAGGGGTATCCAAAGACTTATAATATCTTTTAAGAATATCCAAGGGATTATCAAAAGAATTTCAAGCAAAATATATGCTAAAAAATATTCCGTAAACTCGTTCCAAATTCGTCCTACTTTGCTTTTCTTTTGGTTTTGGAATACATCTTTAATTTCGCCATCTAATATTACTTTATTAAACTCTTCCGTAACATTTGCGATAAAAAATCTGCCACCACTATGGCTTAATCGCTGAAAACCGATTTCTAAAATGTTTGGCTCGTTATCGTAAATAACAATGTCTTTGTTATATTCTTTTGCCTTAAGGTGTATTGTTTCTTTTAGTTCGTCAAGCGTTCCGTTGAATATAAGCTTCATATTTCCACCGCCTTTGATTTATTATAACACATTTCATTTCAAAAGTAAATTCTCACAGTATAAATTCCCTTTTATCACAAATAATAGTATCACGATTTGATTTTTTTGTTGGGCGGTGCCTTGGTGCCGCCGCAAATTGTAAACGGCGGGAGCAAGCCCCCGCCCTACAAGGTGTTTGTAATTTAAAAAGGAGTTAATATATTATGAAAGCAACAGGAATAGTTCGTAGAATCGACGACCTTGGGAGGGTCGTTATTCCGAAAGAGATTAGAAGAACAATGAGGATAAGAGAAGGGGACCCGCTGGAAATTTACACCTCTGCCGGCGGGGAAGTAATTTTTAAAAAATACTCGCCGATAGGGGAGTTATCGCTCTTTGCGGCACAGTATGCTGAAGCGCTGTCGGACAGCACCAGGCTATCGGTTATAATCTGTGACAACGAGCATGTGATTGCGGCGGCGGGTGTTTCTAAGCGTGAGGCGCTCGACAAGGCGGTTAGCGAGGAGCTTCTCAAAATTATGGAAAACCGCAAGACCTTTATTGCTGATGGTACAAGGGCTGTGGCGGGCTTTGAAGGACTGAATAAAACGCTGTGTGCTGCGGTACCAATTATTGCGGCGGGTGACGTATCGGGCGCGGTGGTTTTGCTTCAAAATGAGGGTGCAAATGAAGCGTCTGAAACAGATATAAAGCTAGCGACCGTTGCCGCAAATTTTCTGGCTCGTCAGCTTGAATAAAATTTATGTTGAAAAAAGTTTAAAATGAAAGTATAATTAATGTGCCGTATTTTGTATTAATATGGTGCATTTTTTGTTTGAGGTGTCTTATGGAATATATTTTGGCATCTGCTTCGCCAAGAAGAAAAGAGCTTTTGAAATTTGTTACAGACCATTTTAAAATTATCTGCGCCGATATTGATGAAACGGTGCCGCAAGGCATTTCTTCTTTTGACGCGCCCGAATTTTTGGCAAACAAAAAAGCTAAGGCAATATCCGAAAAACACCCGGATTCTATAGTTATAGCCGCAGATACGGTGGTAATAGCGGACGATGAAATTTTAGGCAAACCAAAAGATGAACAGGACGCCTTTTTAATGATTAAAAAACTATCGGGCAAGACGCATTTTGTTGTAACAGGCTGCTCGATTGCCAAAAATGATAAAACAAAGAGCTTTAGCGTTTGCTCAAAGGTGACTTTCTATAAGCTATCAGACGCCGAAATTTACGATTATATATCAAAAAACGAAAGTCTTGACAAGGCGGGAGCTTACGGAATACAAGGCTTTGGCTCGGTATTGGTAGAAAAAATCGAGGGCGATTATTTTAACATAGTAGGGCTTCCCGTTGCCGAATTAAAAAGACGGCTCAAAGAGTTTGAGGGCGAGGTTTTTTAAATGGAAGCTAAAATAACACCTATCGCCTACATACGTAATGATTTTAAAGAAAAATTCGGTGTGCCAAGGCAAAGCGGCAGGGTGGAAACGCTGTCCCAAATAGTTTTTGAGCCAGAATTCAGGGACGAGAACGCACTTTTAGGTATTGAGCAGTTTTCACACCTTTGGCTGATTTTTGATTTTTCGCTGTCTCACAGGCAAAAATGGTCGCCCACCGTCCGTCCGCCGCGGCTTGGCGGAAACAAAAGGGTGGGGGTATTTGCAAGTCGTTCACCATTTAGGCCTAATAATTTAGGGCTCTCGGTTGTAAAACTATTATCCCTTGAGAAAACAGCCGACAAGGGCATAGTTTTGCACGTTTCGGGTGCCGACATTGTTGACAATACCCCGATATACGATATAAAACCGTATATCCCGTATGCTGACAGCATAGAGAGCGCTAAAGGCGGTTATGCCGAGCAAAATAAGGGACATAAACTAGAGGTTGTTTTCCCCGAAGTTTTGAGGACAAAAATCCCTTGCGAAAAATTAGATGTTTTAACAAATTGCTTAGCCGATGACCCAAGGCCTTCGTATCAGGAGGACGGCAAAGGCTACACAATGCGTTTTAATATATTTGATATTTCATTTAGTGTGACAGGCGATACTCTTACAGTCACAAACGTAAAAGAAATTAGTGAGGTATAGTTATGCAACAAAAAAGTAACAAACAAATCGTGGTACTGCTTAGCGTTATTATCGGTATTTTAGTGCTGTCCTGCGCACTGCTTGTTTTCGGACTTGTAAGGTTCGATAATAAGGACAAAACTCCAAGCCTTCCTGTTTCTAATCAGGGCTCAGATACAAGTTCACAAAATAATTCAAACGTTTCGGCGGACAACAAGGATAACTCTTCGAGTCAAAATAACAGCCCTGCTTCGAGCAATCTTCAAAGCGGCGTATCCAGCCGTACGGAAGAGCCTATAACCCTTGCTAACGTAAAGGAAAAAATCCACGGCGTTTGGGGATACCGCTCCTACGTAATTTACATAAACGCTCAGGAAAATCAGTATCTACAGGCTATGTACGCTACAAGCGGCGGTTTTTCGGGCGAAATCAGAGGAATTAAGGAAAAGGGCGTTAACGTTTTCGAGCTTGAGGTTTTCGTTATGGGTCACCCTGCTGATGAAATGCAGGAGGAAACACAAGACGAAACCAAGTTTATTATTTTCAAGGTTGACCCAAAGAAGAAAACTATTACACTAAACGGCAGTGAGTATCAGTATATAACCGACGATTTTAACGACGATGAGGCAATTTCAAAGTTCTTCTTCGGTGACGTCGATACTGACGATACCGACGATACAAGCAGCACCGACGATACAAGCAGCACAACCAGCGAGGAAAATTCGGACGGTGCAGAACAATAATTAAATTTGCGAACAGCAAAATCGGATATTATTTTGTAAAAAACAAATGCTTTTCTAGGTTTTATAAGATAAGCACAAGAAAAACCACGATGAATTTCATCGTGGTTTTTATCGTCCTTATAAGAAGTAGCCTTTTGTTCGCTATTAGGCTGACAATGTTTTGTCGGTTTAGTGTAATGCACAGTATTAGCAGGATGCGAATTTTACCGCCGCTTTGGCAAGGATATCGGTGGGACTGACGGCGGGTAAAGGTATTTTTATGTTTTCAAATGCAATAGGCAACTCGGTGCAGCCTAAAATTACACCCTCGGCACCCTTTTCCTTTAGATTTTCTACTAATTGTATTAATCTTTCGGGGTGCGGGAATTCCTTTGATGCCTTAACGTAGTCGTAAATTAGGCTCATTATAAGTTTTTGTTGGTCTGCGTCAGGACAAATAGCTTCAATACCCATAGCTTTAAGCTCTTTTTCGTAAAGTCCTGATTTTACAGTGCCGTCGGTAGCAAGAAGCGCCACCTTTTTCATACCCATTTCCTTTAAGGTTTTAGCCGTTTCTCTTGGCATATGAAGAAAGGGTACGTTTACCTCTTTAGATACGTCTTCTAAAAAGAAGTGTGCGGTGTTGCAGGGCACGATTATCACGTCGGCGCCTATGGCTTCAAGCCTTTTTGCGCTCTTTATCATTTCGGGGCGAGGGTCGGTGCCGCCGCCGACTATCGCAGCCGTTCTATCGGGAATATTCGTGTTATTATCAACAAAAATATGTATATGCTCCTGGTCGCAGGAAGCATCGGTAAACTCAATAACTCTTTTCATTAAATCGCAGGTAGCCATAGGACCCATTCCGCCAAGTATTCCAACCGTTTTTTTCATACTTTCCTCCGAAAATTTACAATTTTTTATATTGTAACACATCGCCTTTTAAAAAACAATATCAAGAATTGACTTAACATTTATTAGTTTGACTTTTTTGTGTGTTTGTGGTAACATATACCATGTATAAATATGTGAATTTTATGCTTGAATTGGGTTTTGACGTATAAAATAAAGTTTAAGGAGAGTAATATGAAGCGTTTGTGGAATTTTATAAAACAGTATAAGTTTTTGCTTTCACAGCTTGTTAGCCGTGATTTTAAAATCCGCTACAAGCGAAGCGTTTTCGGTATGCTTTGGAGTATGCTTAATCCGCTTCTTATGATGTGTATTCAATATCTTATTTTCTCTAATCTTTTCCGCTTTCAGATTGAAAACTATGCGGTTTATCTGCTTATAGGTACCGTTACCTTCAACTTTTTCTCAGAAGCTTCGCAGACCGCGCTGACCTCCATAATCGAGAGCTCGTCGCTTATAACCAAGGTAAAGCTTCCCATCTGCATTTTCCCCATTTCAAAAATATTTTCGGCGGGTATAAATTTAGGCTTTTCAACCCTTGCTCTTTACGTGATTATTTTCATTCAGGGAATACCGCTGAATTTTTGCCATCTGCTTATTCCCGTGCTTTATATTATGCTTGCGTTTTTTGCGCTGGGTATCGGTCTTATTCTTTCGGCGCTTATGGTATTTTTCAGAGATATGCAGTTTATTTACAACGTGCTTATTATGCTATGGACATATCTTACTCCGCTTTTCTACAGTATAGATATAGTACCTGAGAGATTTTTACCGATTTATAAACTAAACCCTATGCTCCACTACGTTACCTTTTTCAGAACGTTGGTGCTGTCAGGTACAGTGCCCGATATTTACGAATTTTTATGGTGCTTAGGCTATGCGGTGCTGTTTATGTTAATTGGAATTTTAATATACAAGAAGACCAAAAAGAACTTCATTTTGTATATATGAGGTGATAGTATGGCAGAAAATATGATAGAAATTCGCAACGTCGTTATGGATTTTCGCACACAGCACGATTCTTCAAAAAGCTTTAAGGATTTAGTTGTTAATGCTATTAAGGGTAAGGTTAAGATTAATTCCTTTCGCGCTGTTGATAACGTAAACATCACCATAAAGCCGGGTGAGGTTTGCGGAATTATTGGCCGTAACGGTGCGGGAAAAAGCACCCTGCTTAAAATGATTTCGGGTGTGCTCACACCTACCTCGGGCAGTATTGAAATCGGTGGAAAAATAGCGCCTATGCTGGAGCTTGGCGCCGGTTTTGATACCGATCTTACCGCCCGTGAAAATATATATTTAAACGGTGCTATTTTAGGCTATTCCAAAGAGTTTTTGGACGAGCGCTTTGACCGAATTGTTGAGTTTGCAGAGCTCGAAGATTTCATCGACCAGCCTGTTCGCACCTTTTCGTCAGGTATGATGATGCGCCTTGCTTTCTCGGTTGCAACACAGGTTGACCCTGAAATTTTAATAGTTGACGAGATTTTGTCGGTAGGCGATACCCATTTTCGCCAGAAAAGTGAAAAGAGAATGAGGGAAATGATGAGTGGCGGCACCACGGTTTTGATGGTTTCCCACGCGCTTCACGAAATCCGCAGTATGTGTAACCACGTTATCTGGCTTGATCACGGCAAGGTAGTTTTGGACGGAGAGCCCGACTACGTTTGCGATGCCTACGACGGACTTATCGAGCTTGAGCACGCTCCCGAGTTTACTGTTGGAAGAACGCTGAATGACATTCAGCGTGTTAAAACGTTTTCAAACAACTGGTTGCCGCAAAATGCAATCTACAAAATAAGAACGGGACAAAAGGGCTCTGTTGCCGCTTCTCTTTACTGTCCCTTCCGCGACCTGAAAGGTACCGAAAAGGTAAAGCTTTCGGTTGAAGGCGGCGGCGAAATTGAGGTAAATATTACAGAAGAATACACTAATTTAGAGGTGGAGGCACCAAAGAATTCGGTTGTAACGGTGCACGTTGATTGCAATTATTTCCGCATTGTTCCGCCCGATACAAGGGAACTGGCAATCGTTTTAGCCGACACAGTAGGTAACTAAAAATGGAGACTAATAATGGATGATAAAAAATTAACCACTGAGCTTTCAAGTGCGCTTCAGGATCTTGAGGCACTAAAGGCGAAGTATAAGCGTTTAAACAACAGCTATAACGAGCTTGAGATGGAATACAACAACATTGTAAACTCAAGAGCGTGGAAAATAGTTAAGCTTTATTATAGAGTAAGAGACGTTTTACTACCTACGGGAAGTAAGCGCTATAAGGTTTTCAAGGCTATAGTAAAGCCTGTTTTAAAGCCTGTTTTTTGGTGCTTTAAAAATATTTTCAAGCCAAGGCGTAAGGGACATTCTCTTCACCCCGACCTTGCTTTTAAAAAGCTTAAAAACTGCCAGAGAATTGATATAGTTGCAGTTAAGCACACCGCCTTTGTTGCTGAGATTTTAAAGGAAATTTTAAGCGAGAATGGAATAGCCTGTAACATCCACCTTTCCGAGCCGCAAAAATATGAGGATATCCCCTATATTATGATTTGCGCGCAAAACTTCAAGCATTTCCCTAAGCTTTATATGGCTTTTCAGATGGAGCAGACCGTAAACTCACGTTGGCTTACACGCGAATACATTGATATTTTGCATAATGCATATGCGGTTTTTGATTATTCGATGGTTAATATCGAGTATTTTAGCTCCGACCCTCGACTTAAAAATAAGCTTTATTATCTGCCTATCGACCTGTCGCGCGAGTATTTAAGCCAAAACACCGTGTCGGAAAACAAGGAATACGACGTTGTTTTTTACGGTGACCCTAATATTAAAAGACGTCAGGAATTTCTGGATAAAATAGGCGAAAGATTTAATTTAAAAGTCATTTCAAACAGCTTTGGCGAGGCGCTTTACGAGGAACTCTCGAAGGCGAAAATCGTTGTAAACGTACATTATTACGAAAACGCGCTGCTTGAAACCACCCGCCTTTACGAGGCGCTGTCACGCAGTGACTGCCTTATTGTTTCCGAGCGAAGCTGTGATAGCGGAGCCGATAAAGAACTTGAAAACATAGTTGATTTCACTCCTATCGGGGATATTGACGCTATGCTTTCGCGCATAGAATATTGGCTTTCAAACGAAGATTTGCGACAAAGTCGGGTGCGCTCTAATTTAGAGAGCCTTAAAACAAAAGAATCTGCCGCAAACTTTTATCTTTTACGCTTTTTACTCGCTAACGACCGCTTAAGCTTTGCAGAATTTTACAAGGCTGCGGGTGCGTTTATTCACTTTGATAACGACCGAATTTGTCTAAGTATCCCCGAATGTATCGCTCGACGCGACGCCTTTGTCGAGGATAATAAATTCGGCTTCAACTTCTTCCCGGCGCTCCGTCATAAAACGGGGTGGATTGGCTGCGGAATGAGCTATAAATTTATTCTTAAAAAAGCGGCCGAGCAAAAGCTTTCGAGAATTTTAGTTTGCGAGGACGACGTTTATTTTCCGCCCGATTTTGAGGATAAGTTTAATAAAATTCTTGAATTTTTAGATAAAAACGGCGATTGGAACGTATTTTCAGGTATTATGGCAGACGTTGGCAGGGTTAAAATTCTAAAACACGAAAACGCCGACGGCATCGATCTCGTTTATTTAAACCGAATGATTAGTATGGTATTTAATATGTATGATAGCTCGGTCTTTGAGTTGATTGCAAATTGGGACGAAACCAATCACAACGTTGATAAAAATGCGGTTGACCGTTATTTAGAGGATAAAAATCTACGAGTTGTGACGAGCTGTCCCTTCCTTGTGGGTCACAAGGAGGATTTGAGCTCAACCATTTGGGGAAAGCAAAATACGGTGTATAACGAGCTTATTTCCAACAGCAGTAAAAAGCTTGAAAGGTTACTGAAAGAGTATAAAGATTAACTGTAAAGAAGCGTTTTTATGAATGAAAATATAAAAGAATATATAGAAAAAAATAAAGATTTGCTATACAAAACCTTAAAAGAGCTGTGTTTAATACCTGCTCCTTCACATTTTGAGGGCGAAAGGGCAAAATATTGCAAAAACTGGCTTGAAGCTCAGGGTGCTAAAGGTGTTTATATAGATGAGGCGCTTAACGTGGTTTTTCCGATAAATTGCGAAAAAAGCTCTGAAATTACAACCTTTGTAGCGCATACCGACACGGTTTTCCCCGACACTACGCCCTATCCTTATTTTGACGACGGCGAAAAAATCCATTGTCCCGGTGTAGCAGACGATGCGGCTAGTGTTATATGCGTGCTTCTTACCGCCAAATATTTTATTGAGAACAATATAAAGCCTCAAAACGGCATAATGTTTGTGCTTAATTCCTGTGAAGAGGGACTTGGCAATTTAAAGGGCACAAGACAGATTTTCAGCGATTATGAGGGAAGAATTGAAACCTTTATCTCGGTTGACTGTGCGCTTGAAAAGATAAGTCATAATTCGGTGGGCTCTACAAGATACGAGGTAACGGTTGCCACCGAGGGCGGTCACTCTTTTCACAAATTTGGAAGTCCTAATGCTATAGCCGTGCTGTCAGAGATTGTAACAGAACTTTATAAAATCAAGGTTCCTCAAAAGGAAAATACTAAAACCACCTATAACGTCGGTATTGTTGAGGGCGGTACGTCGGTTAACACCATAGCGCAGTCGGCGCGTATGCTTTGTGAATACCGTTCGGACGATAAAGAGTGCCTTGATATTATGAAGCAACGCTTTGAAGCGGTTTTTGAAAAGTATTCAAAAGAGGTCGATTTAGAAGTAAAGGTTATAGGCGAGCGTCCCTGCAGTATAACCCCTCGCCAAAAAATCGAGGCGCTAAAGAGAAAAATAGTGCCTATCGTAGAGGAAGCTATCGGAAAAGAGGTAACCTTTATATCCTCGTCTACCGATTGCAACATTCCGCTGTCTTTGGGTGTTACGGCGCTTTGCATCGGCTCTTGCAGGTATTCAGGTATGCACACAAGAGAGGAATGGCTCGAAAAGGAGTCGGTTAAAACAGGCCTCGAAATAGTAATTAAATCAGCACTCACTCTTATAGAAGAATAATTTTCTTTTTATTTGCATTTACTTTTTTATACCTTTGTGGTATTATGTTTTCACAACTTCAAGGAGGAAAAATTATGTTAGATAAGCTACTCGAAATTTTAACTAAAATCCCTTATGGCAGGATTGCTTCCATAGCTTTGCTTATAATCGGCTGTCTTGTAGCGATTAAGATTATTTTAAAGCTTTTTGATAAGCTTGTTGCAAAATCAAGTCTTGACCAAATCGTTTGTAAGATACTAAGAATTGCGGTAAAGGCATTACTTTTATTTGTAGCACTTATTATCGTGCTTGGCAGTCTTGGTGTTGCCGTATCTTCACTTGTTGCGGCGCTTTCGGTTGTCGGCGTTGCATTTTCCCTTGCTATTCAGGGCTTTTTATCAAACGTGTTTGGCGGAATTCAGATAATTTCAAATAAGCCTTTCCATATTGGCGATTTTGTTGATGCGGGCGGCGAATCGGGCACGGTGAGAGAGGTTGGCCTTTTCTACACAAAGCTTGATACTGCTGACAAAAAGCTTATCCAAATCCCAAACAGCGCTATTGCAAATTCTAATATCACAAACTACTCAAGCGCCATTAACCGCCGTGTTGAAATTTTAGTTTCGGCTTCTTATGACGATGATATTGAAAAGGTGCGACAGGTGCTTTTAGACCTTGCAAACGCACACGAGCTGGTTTTACAGGAAGAAAATTTAAAGCCTGTAGCACACGTTAAGGAGTATGGACCAAACGATATTAGCTACATTTTGCGTGTGTGGACCAAAAACTCCGACTATTGGACGGTACATTTCGACCTGATGGATGCCATTAAGCCTACCTTTGATAAAAACGGTATCGCAATGAGCTTCCCACACGTTAACGTGCATATGGTGTAAGCCACCGACGATTATCACAACAAATATAAAACCACAAAAAAGCTGTTCGTGAAAACGAACAGCTTTTTCTTAGAGAGGTATTAAACGTAAGAATTGTATTTTACAACGCTTATGTTTAATCTATATTATTTAATTCGTATTATTTAATTTATATCATTTATTTGTAATTTATGACCTTGATTTAAGGTCAAGCCTTAACTGTACATCGGTATCCCCTCGAACAAATTATTCTTTTTGATTTTTATAGGTTTTTAAAATCATGATGATTACCCTCTTTCAAAAATCTATATAAAATCCTTTCAGGATATTGTAATATTATTGAATTTTAATTTTTCACTACCTTGTACATCGGACTCACCGTATTATAAATTTTTGTTTGAGTTAAAATTTAGTAAACCTTGGGACTCACCTCTTTCAAGAAAATTTTTGGTGCTGTGCTGGTGGATCTACCATTTGGCACCACTCCTTTCTTTTCTTTGACTTCATTATACAGCATAAACACCAATTTGTCAAGCAAAAGTTTATAAAAATTATTTATTTTTTACAAAGCAAAAAATTCTTGCAATCGTTTTTTATTTATTGTATAATAAAAATGTTAGGAAAATTTTTGTTTTAAAGGCTATGGTTAGCCTTTTTTTGTTTTGGAGATGATTTAATGGGAAGACCTATGGGTCCGCCCGGTCGCTTTGGACCGCGCGGTTTTTTAACCGAAGAGGAAAAGAAGAATAAGCCTAAAGTTACTAAGGAAATGCTTTTCAGGATTTTATCCTATATGAAGCCTTATACCCTTCAGTTTGTTCTTGTTTTTATAGCGCTGTTTGTTTCGGCGGTGCTGGGCATTTACCCCTCGGTAATAACGGGTAAAATTGTTGACGAAATTGTCGCAAACGGTTCACTTGCCCGTGTTATAAAGCTTATCGTTTTATCCTTTGGCGTAATTTGCACCTCGCATATTGTAAGTGTGCTTGAGCAGTACATAAACTCCTGGATTTCGCAGATGATTATCAAGGATATGCGAAACGGGATGTATGACCATCTGCAAAAAATGTCGCACTCGTTTTTTACAACCGAAAAACAGGGCGATATAATAACCCGTATGAACAGCGATATCAGTGGCGTAAGCTCGGTAATTTCGGGCACGTTAACCTCGCTTGTCAGCAACTTTTTGGTTGTTGCAACCTCGCTTTTCTATTTGTTTTACAGTGACTGGCGTTTGGCGCTTGTGGGCGTTATAATCATCCCCGTTATGATTTTACCTACCAAGGCGGTAGGCAAAAAGCGTTGGCAGTTAGCATCCATCGCACAGGAAAAGAACGACGTACTTAATCAGCATATAGACGAAACGCTTTCGGTTAGCGGTTCGATGCTTGTAAAGCTCTTTACCAAGGAGAAAAAGGAATACGAAACCTTTAAAAAGATAAATAAGGACGTTACCGATATAACCATTAAGGAAAACAGAACGGGTAGCTGGTTCCACGTGTTTATGTGGATTGTAATTCAGATATCCCCTCTGCTTATCTACCTTATAGGTGCCATTTTAATCCTTAAATTAAAGGATGATAGCCTGACTGTCGGCGATATTACGGTTGTCGTAACGCTTGTAAACCGTCTTAATATGCCGGTTAGAATGCTACTTAATATCCACGTTGACTTTACGCGTTCACTAGCGCTCTTTAGCAGAATTTTTGAATACTTTGACCGCAAGCACGATATTGTTTCCCCTGCAAACCCTATAAATCCCGATTTTAACAATGCCGAGATTGAGTTTTCAAACGTTCGCTTTTCCTATGAGCGCGGCATTGAGATACTAAAGGGTATGTCGTTTTGTGTTCCCGGTGGTAAAAAGTACGCGATTGTCGGCTCGTCGGGGGCTGGAAAGAGCACCGTTATTAATATGATACCCCGTCTTTACGACGTAAGCTCGGGCGAGGTTAAGATAGCGGGAGTAAACGTTAAGGATATCGACCTCGAGAATCTAAGAAAAAATATCGGCGTTGTTTCTCAGGATACCTATTTATTTAACGGTACTATTATGGAAAACTTAGTTTATGCTAAGGAAGACGCGACCAAGGAAGAAATAATCGACGCTTGTAAAAAAGCAAACATTCACGATTTTATTTCCTCTCTGCCACAGGGCTATGATACCTTAGTTGGCAACCGAGGTCTAAAGCTTTCGGGCGGCGAAAAGCAGAGAGTATCTATAGCGCGTGTAATTCTTAAAGACCCTAAAATCTTAATACTTGACGAAGCGACCTCTTCGCTCGATTCGATTTCAGAGAGTCTTATTCAGTCGGCGCTTGATAGAATTATGGTGGGCAGAACAAGTCTTATTATTGCTCACAGGCTCTCAACAGTACTTGCCGCTGACTGTATTATGGTTACCGAAAATGGACAAATTAGTGATAGTGGAACCCACGATGAGCTGATTTTAAAGAGCGAAAAATACAAGCAGCTTTACGACACGCAGTTCGGCAAAATTTTAGAGCGAGAAAAGCAAAAACAAGAATAGTGCCAGCCGTTTTGCAAAAAGAAACTGTAATAACGTTAAGACGACAAATTTGTGCTTATAAAGTACAAAATTGTTATTGTTTTTTTGGTTTTCGTATAGTAAAATCCTCCTAAAGCAACAAAATTATGCTTTAGGAGGTCTTTTTTTATGAGCGAAAACAAAAAGCTTAGAGTTGCGGTTATCGGTTGCGGTTGTGTTAGTAACCGTCATATTGAATCGGCAATAGCTCTTGAGGAATCAGAGCTTGTAGCCCTTTGCGATAATAAGCCTGAAGTAGCTAAATGGGCTGGAGAAAAGTACGGTGTTAAAACCTATACCGATTATAACGAAATGTTCAAGAAGGAAGACTTAGATGCAGTGCATCTTTGCTTGCCTCATTATTTACATACAGTAGTAGCACAGGATGCTTTGAGAGCCGGTATCAACGTAATCAGCGAAAAGCCGATGAGCATTAAATATAAGGACGCAGTAGAAACGGTTGAACTTGCTGAAAAGCTGGGTCTTACCTATGCGGTTATCTTCCAGTGCCGTTACAACACACCGTCTCAGCTT
>JAZLAD010000186.1:0-10158 GCA_045613005.1 Acutalibacteraceae bacterium
ACAATAGCTTTAAGGACTGCGATATTAAGCTTTATTACGTCGGTAAGAAAAAGAATGATAAAGGCAAACTGGTAGCCGCGGCGCTTGAAATGGGCTTAGGCTACCGCAAGGGACAGCTTGTAACCGAGTGGCAGGATACACCTTTAAAAATACGGTTTATTGACGAAATAGCTCTATTTTGCAACAATGTCGTGTTTGAGCATCCGCTGTACGACCTACCCGACGGCAGAAAGGATATTTCGGTTTTACTTGTAGGTTGCGGAAGACTCGGTACTCAAATGCTTAAAACGGTTTTATGGTGTGGACAAATAGACGGCTACACTCTGAAAATCAGTGTTCTTGACAAAAACGCAACCAAAATAAAGGGAGAAATTTATTCTGCTTGTCCCGAAATGCAAAATGAAAAGTACAGCATTGATTTTACCGACGTTGATATCCAAAGCACCACTTTTGAAAAAGAGATTTTAAAGCGGACCGATACCACCTTTATTTGCGTTGCTACAGGCTCTGACGATTTAAATGTTTCTACCGCTGAAGACATCTATCGCATTTTACGTCGCACCTACAAAGGTTACACACCGCCGATATTTACCCGTGTTCGTAAAATCATTAAGTCAAGCAATTTCGAGAAAAAAGGCTCCTATTTAGCCGAGCGCAACATTCATCTTTTTGGAACAACAAATTCTATTTTCTCAAATGAAACTTTGTTTAATTCACAGCTTGAAAGCTTAAGCTTTGCCGTGCATTTATGCTACAACTGGGCGCTTGATAAACCGAAAGACAGTTTTGAATACAAGAAGGCTCTTTATGATTTTTACACCTCTGAGTATTCACGCCGTTCCTCTATGGCCGCGGCATTACATATTCCTTATAAAATAAGAAGCAGCGGTGTTGTAACCAAAGCTTTGCTTCCTACCGATGCTGAGCTTTGTGAATTTGAAAAGCATTTAGAAAAAGATTCAAAAAAAGAAGTGCTTATGCAAAACGAACACGAGAGATGGAATGCTTTTATGAGAAGCGAGGGCTTTAGAACGGTTGACTTTGAGACTGTTAAGACTTATGCGCCTTATACCCGTTCACATAAGGACGAGACGGCTATGCTTCATCCTTGTATAATAGAATGGGAAAAGCTTGATGATCTGCAAAACGACTATAACGAGCTACAAGAAAAACTGTATTTAAAGAAAAGCAACTTTAAAGAATACGACGAGAAGCTCGTTACCGAAATTCCCCTGATTATTAAAAGGGCAAATGAACTATCTAAGGAGGGCTTTTAATGTACAAACCAAACCCTATTGATACTACCGACGTAACACTGCCGAGCGATTTATTAGAGCTTACCGAAAAAATTGCCGAAAACGTTCACGAGGTATGGGCAAAAAACCGTATGAGCGAGGGTTGGTCATACGGTGAGGTAAGAAACGACAAAACAAAAGAAACCCCCTGTCTTGTTCCTTATAACGAGCTCCCCGAAATAGAAAAGGACTATGACCGAAACACCGCACTTGAAACCATAAAGCTTATTATAAAGTTAGGCTACGATATTAAAAAATTATAATGTTTTTTAGAGAAGGTGAAAATTTGAGCAAGGATAGTATTTCTTTCGAGATTTCAGACCATTTGAAAGATACAGCACAAAAAATTATTGACCTGTATTCGCAGTTTGGCGTAAAAATAGGTCCGCTAATCAATGCTTCAAAAGGTGCCAGAGTTACAAGCTATGAATTTGAATTGCTACCTAATTCTAAAATATCTAAAATCACACGTTTAAGAGACGATATTTCACTGCTCCTATCAGTTCCAAAGGTTCGAATTATTTGCCCTATACCTGAGAAGCTGAGCTTCGCGGTTGAGGTTTATAATAAGTGCGATGAATTTGTGAATTTTGATGATATTTTCAACTCAGATAGTTTTAAGGCTTCAAAGGACAAGCTTTGTGTAGTCTTAGGTAAAAATCTTTCAAACCAAAGTGTTTGTCTTGAACTTTCAAAGGCTCCTCACCTTTTAATCGGTGGGCAAGAATATTCAGGCAAAACCACCCTTTTAAAAAGCATAGCTTTAAGTCTTGTTCGCAATAACAAGTCTTCTGAAATAAAGCTTTTAATAATTACCCCTAAAAAAGATGAATATGTGGCTTTTGAAAATTCCTCGCACCTTATGTTGCCTATAATTTCGGATAAACTCCAAGGAATAGAAGCCTTAAAAAATCTTTGTAATGAATGTGAGAGACGTCTTAACCTGTTTTTAGAAAATTCTGTAAAGTGTCTGGATGCCTACAACTCTTTATCCGATGAAATTATTCCGAAAATTGTTGTTTTGGTTGACCAAACTGAGTTTTTATCAAAGGATAATCCTAGTGATTACGAGTTTTTAGTATACAATTTAGCCCAAAAAGGACGGGCAGCAGGAATACATATGGTACTTGCAACCGGCGATTTGGGCTTTAAGAGTATAACGGGAATTATCAAGGCTAATATTCCCACAAGAATTGCGTTTAAGGTTCAAAATCCTATGGAATCCAGAACCGTTATTGATACGTCTGATGCCGAATGTTTGCTTTTAAAGGGAGATATGTTACTTTGCCCTATGTTCGGTAGGCCTATGCGTATTCAAGCGCCATACCTGAATGATGATCAAATAAAAGATTTTATTAAAGAATAATAAAAAACAGAGGGAAATTTTATGAGCAATACAGGAAATTTTAACCCCGATAATTACGATGCGTTTATAAGCTACAGGCACGAAAGTGGCTTTTATATGGCTCAGGTTATATACGATAAGCTTATTTTGAACGGATATTCCGTTTTTATGGACAAACGTTTAAAGCGCGGTGAATTTGAGCCTCAAATCAAAGCGGCGCTCGAAAAAAGCCGCAACTTTATACTTATTCTCTTCCCCGGTGATCTTGACACCTGCAATAAAGAAGGTGACTGGATTAGAAAAGAATGCGAGTGGGCGGCTAATACGCCAAATATGAACTATATCCCCATATTGTGCGATAAGTTTAATAAGGATTCTGTTAAAATAGAGCTTCCGCCCGCCGTTAGCAAGGTTTTGCGTTCTCACGGTATTGAGATGCACAAGGATCCTGCGCTCGAAACCGATTTAGACAAGCTTTGCGATACTGCGCTTGTAAACACAAATCCCGTAAGGCCTTTAATCACCACAATGGATTTCTTTAATAAAAATCTCAATAATCCATCTAACCCACCAATCAAGGGAATTGATATGGCATTTCACGGTGGCGGCGCTTGGCGAAGAGCGGGTGAGCAAAAAAAGATTTTAGACGATATTCTAAAGCGGAAAATTCCAACCAGAATATTAATTAACACCCCCGAAGCCGCTAAAAGCATTGCACAGTATATGCACGACGGTAGTGCTGACTATTTTACCTTTGAACACCTGAATGAAAGTTGGAAAAAATTCGCCAAAGAGCACCATCGTTTTTTAGAGGTCAGAGCTTGTCCAATTCCGCTTTTGAGGGTATATCATAATATCAGATTTAAGTATAAAAAGAATAGCGACGCTTACGACAGAATACATATAAAATATTATGCTTACCAAAATATGAATCTTGAAAAATCCTTCGAGCACGAGCTTAGCAGTTTTTCAAAATATTATGAAATCTATCAAAATGAATTTGAGTTTTTATGGAAATCAAGCACGCCATTATTATGATTGATTTATTGGAGGTTTAATCTGAGTGAATAGCTCTACTGATAATTTGTTTTTATTCAAACCAAAGCTCCAAAATTTAAAGAATGCCTCTAAAATATTTTTTGTTTGCCATCCAAACGACTTTGAAGAATATTTTGAGGATATCACAGATAAAATTCTGGAAAAGACCGCCGATAACCATATCAGTGCGGTTTTTTCCTATGCAAATCCTGCTATAAGTTTTAATTTTGATGAGGTTAAAGAATATTTAGAGAATATGCAGCTTGTGGTTATTCCGGTAACGTGGCAGTTACTTTTAAAACCTAATACCGTAACCGAAAAGCTTATCCCGTTTGTGCTTGAAAAGCATATACCTATTTTACCGCTAGTGCAGGACCCCGCTTTAGCAAGCGAATACCCAAAGCATTTTGGCAATATTCAATTCTTGTGCGATGATAAAAACGATAAAACTGCAATTCCTTATGATATTAAGCTGAACGATTTTATAAAAGAAACGTTGGTAGGCGATGAGCTTCGCCGCCGCGTTCAAGACGCTTTTGATGCGTATATCTTTTTGAGCTACCGTAAAAAAGACCGCAAGATAGCGCAAGAGATTATGCACCTAATCCACCAAAACGAATTTTGCCGCGATATTGCAATCTGGTACGACGAGTTTTTAACACCGGGCGAGGATTTTAACAAATCCATTCAGAAGGCTATCGAAAAAAGCGATTTATTCGCAATGGTTATAACGCCTAACATCGTTGAGCCAAACAACTATATTATAAAACATGAATACCCTGCCGCAGATACTGCAAAGAAAACTATTCTACCGCTTGAGAGCATCCAAACAGATAAAGATAAGCTGAATAAATACTATGAAAATATCCCAAGCTGTACCGACATTCATAACAGTACGGCGCTTTCCTCTGCGCTTTTAAGAAACCTTAAAATTACCGCAACCGAAGAAAACGACTCGCCTGAGCATAATTATCTTATCGGTCTGGCCTACCTGACGGGTATCGACGTTGAAACAAATCACGAACGCGGAATTAAGCTTATTAAAAAAGCCGCCGAGGCGAATATGCCTGAGGCAGTGGCGCGTATGGCAACTATAAACCGAACGGGTATCGGTTGCGATATAAATTATAATCAATACGAATACTGGACCGACCGCCTTATAGAAATTTTTAAAAAGCAATACCCTTTATACGATTCCGAAGGTTGGCTGCGATTGACCAACTCTTTGTTTGGCAAAATGCTCTTGCATCAATCTACAAACAACGTTTTAGCCGCAAAAGCTGCCGCCGAGGAAACCATTTTCTATGCTAATGAGGTTAAAAAAGAAAAGGATATTTATTTCGTTACGTATGTTCTTACCATGGCAAACCTCACGCTTTCAGGAGTAGAACAGCAATTAATCGCTAACGGTGCTGACAGTAATACTAACGAGTTTACTTTATTAAACGATACGTTTAAGGCGGGACTAAAAGGACTACATGAGGCAGAAAGGATAATCGAAGAATATATAAGCCGTCATCCTGAGGATAACGCCGCGGTTCTAGAATCCTTAACCTATAGTCAGTTGCTTTCTTCATACGTTGCCTTACAAGACCTTGACAGTGCTAAAAAGTATTACGAAAAGCTTATGGCGGTTACCATTAAACAAAACGAGCAGTCGCTTATAGACGAGCTGGAGTTTCAGTGGCTATCGCTTGAAAAAGCTCTTAATTTAGATACAAACAACCAAAAGCAAATAAAGGAATACTGTTATTTCCTTATTAATTTCTTTTGTAAAAAGGAGATTAATAAAACAACTGCTCTTGCAGTTTTGCAGATGGGTTTTCAGCTGAAAATATTTGCCGAGGCGTTATTAGAGTGCGACCATTTAAGTTCTAAGGATATAGAGTTACTCGAATCTTACCTTAAAAAATGCTTATCGGCATACCGTGCTATCCCCGAAAAATACGTAACAAACTTCATACTGTCAACCCTTAGTCAAATTCTGCTTTTTGGTACCTCGCTAGAAAAAAGGCTAAACCGCAAATTGCAAGAATACCATTATTGGAAAGAATATTCAGAAATAATAGAGCTTACATTAGCACGGTATGACAATACAGAAAACAAGCAAAAGCTTAGAGACGCTTTACACGTTCTCGCGTTTTCAAGTATGGTTATTAAGGATTATGATGCGGGATACAACTACGGTTTAAAGTATTATAAGCTATGCTTTGAAATTGCAAAGCTTTTGCCGAAGGACCAAAACGCGCATATTGAATGTGTGGATGCAGTTTCTTTCCTATCTCACTATTTTGCCACCAAAAAGGAAATGGATAAAAGCCTTCAATATGCAAAATCCGCTTGTGAAATGGCAGACTCTATTTTCAAATATTTCGATAATGCAAAAACGCTGCTTTGCCTTGCCAAGATAAATACAGAATACGCCTCACTATTATTAAGCGACAAAAAGTATACAGAGGCGCTTGGCAGTTGCAAGCGCGCCGTATCTGCTTCGTTTAAATTAGTAGATATGGCCAAGCAAAAAGGCGCTGGCTTTTCGGTTGATTTTGAGTTAGAAATTTTTGATGCGCTTTATGACGGCATAAAACTGATGGGAGATATTTGCTTTGAAAGCGAGGATTTAGAAAACGCAAAAGAGCATTATTCGTATTTTCTTAAAATAGTTGGTGAAGAAAAGACCAGAATACGCGACGTTTATTTGGTTTTGTGCCGCCTTACGACGATTTATATCGATATAAAGGAATACAAAAATGCAGACCAATGCTTCAAAAAACTTGTTGAGCTAGACCCTAAAAATAAATCTGTGAAAAGTGATTATAAAGCGTTCAGGAAAGAATTTAAAGAATATTTATAAGACACTTAAAAAAGTTGGCTATCTGTTTTGATAGCCAACTTTTTGTTTTTATATCAGATTATCTTCTAAAACAAGCACGTTTATACGCTTTGTATCAAAGGTTGCGGCATCCACCACAATAATACCGTTGCCATAAAATATATCAGAGTTGTCCTTTGTGCGCGTAGGGTCAAATTTTTGCGCATAGGTAGTAGGTACGTGACCGCAAACTAAGGTTTTATTATCTAAAGGCTTATTGCCGTTATATTTTTCGGTCCATTTGTACCATCTTGCCTGCTCCCAAGCGCTATCACTAACGCTTTTCAGCTCTTTTGCCGTCAGGGCATTTTCGGGAAGCCATCCGTGAACAAATACGTAATTCTCAGTTTCAAAATAGTTTACGGTTTCACCTATAAATTCAAAAACACGGTCAACTATTCGGGTTTTGCCCGAAAAATCTATAGTATCGTCTATCGGATTAATGGAATATTTACCCAAAAATTCCTCTAGGGTAGCCATTGTTCCATTGATATAGTTGTGCGGGAGAATTTTGCCCGTTTGCAAAAGCTTAAGTAAAAGGTCCTCGTGGTTTCCTCTTATCAGCACCTTGTATTTTAGTCTTTCAAAAAACTTTAGTACCTCTAAGTTTTCTTTTCCCCTATCGAAATAATCACCGCAGCATATAAGAAGATGATTTTCGTTTTCCTTATCAAAGCCTGCCCTATCGAGCGCTTCTTT
The DNA here is from genome assembly GCA_045613005.1 of Acutalibacteraceae bacterium. Taxonomy (GTDB): domain Bacteria; phylum Bacillota; class Clostridia; order Oscillospirales; family Acutalibacteraceae; genus UBA737. The sequence goes on from JAZLAD010000186.1 coordinate 7,250, forward strand.
AAGTAAAGAAAAATGCCCGTGCACGTCGGATACAACGAATATTTTTTTACCCAAACTCATTTTAACCCTTCCTTCTTATCTTTGGCAAATCTATATTTCGACCGAATTCCAAAACGGTAAAGCCTGTGTATTTGGTTTTGCAAAGGTCTGCAACCGCCGCCACAACGTGCGATGCACTCAAAAACTCGCTTCCGAATTCTTGCTTTATCACGTTTGCTTTTTCTATGATATGTTTTAATAATTCGGTTTGAATCATAGTGCACCCTCTGCACCGTTTAGTATTTCAATAGCCCTTTTAACGTCATATTGGTCAAGACCGTCAAAATAATTTGAGGTTTTAACAATATGGTTGGTTAAAAAATCGGCGGATAAAAGCATATCATCGAGCACAACAAAATTTTCCGTATCGGGATTTTCTTCCAGCCAAAGCTTTATTTCCTCTTCCCTTCTTGTGTGCAGCTTTGGTATTTTATCAAATATGCAAAGACCGTGCTCTGAAAAAATCCGATTGATTTCCTCGCCAGTGCTGTCACAGTTTACGGGATTTTTGTCCCAATGCTCGCGCCAAGAGGTAGATAAAACAATCTTGGCATTTGTTTCGTCTATTATTTCTTTTAAGAAAAACATTCTTGAAGGGTTGATTACAATACCGCTTTGCTCACTGCCCTTTATATATTTATCGGAATTTAACACACCGTCAAAATCAAGAAATACTACCTTCACAAAATCCCCGCCTTTAAGGTCTTATTTTATTTCGTAATCGCCAAAAATTTTATAGCCTATGCTATAAAGCTTAAACGGCATTGTGAAATTGCCAAACTCGTCAATATACGTGTAAAGCGCCAGAGATTCATAATCCTCTGCTCCAAATCCCCAGGAATCCATCCAAAATCTTCCGTCGGGCCTTATAGTCCACACCATTATGAATTTGTTATCATCGGTTTTTTGAAAAAACGCCTCGTATTTTACAATGGGCTTTACCTCGCTTTTTCCCAACTCCTCGTTAAGCTTATCTGTGTATTCAACACCGGGAAAGTTAAGTATATTGCCATCGCTATCTACAAGCTGCTTTTTTAAATTCTTTTCACTGTTTATAAAATTTACGCTAAAATCCTGCTTCAATATATACTCCGAATGAGGCCAACTGATAATATATTTGCTTAAATATACTTTTTCCTCCGACACACCCATATACTATACCCCTATTCTTATAAGCTTATATTTATTTTATTATACAAATTAAAGCAAAAATTGACAACCCTTTTTTGTTTTAATTTAATATAAAGCCTTGTTTTAAAGAGAAAGAATCAAATTCAAAATATTGCAAAATGACACATAATTTTCCTTTAATAATTTTTATATCTTCTCACAAAATACTCTTGCAAGCGCAAAACAAATAAAGGAGTGAAAAGAAATGGCTAAAAACGTAGTACCTGAGGCTAAGGAAGCACTCAATCGTTTTAAGATGGAGGCTGCCAACGAAGTTGGTGTAAATCTTAAGCAGGGTTATAACGGCGATCTTACCGCTAAGCAGGCCGGTTCTATCGGTGGACAGATGGTAAAGAAAATGATCGAATCTTACGAAAACAGCATGAAGTAATTCTGGTATTTGATTTTTCTTAAAAATAGGGCGTCTGTCGGCATAGCCGGTGGACGCCTTGTTTTTGAAAAAACGGTATAAAATTTAGCAAAACGGAAAAAATATTAATGGCGAAGTGGGGTGAAAAAATGTTAGATAAGCTCTGTTTGGTACTTTCGATAATCGGTTGTTTAAACTGGGGTCTTGTAGGTCTTTTCCAATTCGACCTTGTAGCCTGGATTTTCGGCGGTTCTGCCGCAATCCTCAGCCGAATAGTTTACGTTGTAATTGCTCTTGCAGGTGTATGGTGTATTTCCCTACTCTTCAGAGAGCACAACGAAACCTCGGTTACAGCCCATTAATTATAAAATCGGCAGTCAAGAGGGCTGTCGATTTTATTTTTCGACCTCTTTTTCTTGACCTTGTACCTGTTTTATAGTATAATAACTTTTCGCAAGGAGGGAGTTACTTTGGAAAACACTAAAACAATCACAGTAAATAAAAAAGCGTACCACGAGTATTTTGTTTTAGAGAGCTTTGAAACGGGTATCTCTCTTGCAGGTACTGAGGTTAAATCCATCCGTCAGGGCGGAGTAAATCTTAAAGAGGCTTGGTGCAACGTTGAAAACGGCGAAATGATTATAAAGCAGATGCACATAAGCCCTTATGATCACGGAAATATCTTCAACAAAAACCCAAAGCGTGACAGAAAACTGCTTATGCATAAGCGTGAAATAATGAGGCTTTTAGGTCTTGTTAAACAGCAAGGACTCACACTTGTTCCACTTTCACTTTATTTTAAAGGGTCCTTAGTTAAGGTACAACTTGGTCTTTGCAGAGGTAAACAGTTACACGATAAGCGTGCGGTTGCCGCTAAAAAGGATGCCGACCGTGCTATCGACCGTGCACTAAAAGAACAAAACAGATAACTTTTCACTTTTTACTTTTACCTCTTCACTATTACTTTTTACTTTAAAATTCGGGGGCGTAAAGGTTTCGACAGGGACTTTGAACTTTCGGCAGCGAGCAGAGGTGCGGGACCTCTTTAAAATCCGTATTTATAAATTAAGTAACACAAATAAAGTTGCTTTAGCAGCTTAATTTAAGCTGCTCATCCGACCCCGAAGCACCACGGTCGGGCAAGGGTGTCATTTTAGTGGTGAACGTGAATACGGGCTTGCTTCTGTCCGTATCATGAGTTGGAAGCTACCGAGTATAGCAGCCTGACATTTGGCGGCTGTATGAGGGAATTTTAAACAAATGTCTGCGCTCGGAGATACCTAGAGGAATAGGTTTTTGGACAGGAGTTCGACTCTCCTCGCCTCCACCA
>JAZLAD010000187.1:0-9564 GCA_045613005.1 Acutalibacteraceae bacterium
GGGTGGTTTTAGTTGACAAGCCTTTGTTTTTGGGGTAAACTTTTTAGTAGAACTTAAAAATTCGGGGGTTTTTATGCTAAAGCTAGACGTTCTTAACTTTTTAGACACTCACGGTGCTAAAAGCGGCGGTTATATTGCCGGAAATTTAGGTGTTAGCCGCACGGCTGTTTGGAAGGCTGTGAACGAGCTTTGTTCCGACGGTTTTTCTATCGATAAAACAAAAGACGGTTATCTGCTGTCTGACTCAAATCTCCCTGTTTTTGAAGGTCAGCTTGTTCGTATTTTAAAAGGCTATGACCTGCACTTTTTTAAGGAGCTACCATCTACAAACCTCACCGCTAAGACTTTGGCTGATGGGGGTGCTATGGAAAAGACGGTAGTTTTAGCGCTAAAGCAAACCAGTGGCAGAGGAAGACACTCACGCAAGTTTTATTCACCGCTTGGCGGCGCATATCTATCGGTTATTTTAAGACCAAGTCTTTCCCCTGAAAACACCGTTTTAATAACCACTGCGGCGGCAGTTGCGGCGGCAAGAGTGATTGAGCGCTTTAGCGGTAAAACGGCACAGATTAAGTGGGTTAACGATATATATATTGACTCTAAAAAGGTATGCGGAATATTAACCGAGGGCGCTTTTAGTGCCGAAACTCAGTCTCTTGACTATGCGGTGCTGGGTATCGGCTTTAATCTTTTCGGCGACAAGGCTTTACTGCCCGACGATATTAAAAACACCGCCGATTTTATTTTTGACAAAAGACCTTCATCACTTAAATTTGCTAACTTTTTAAAAGCATTTTTAGACGAGTTTTTCACACTTTACGAAACAATAGAGCAAAAAGATTATCTTGGCGAATACAACTCTCGCTCGTATCTTTTGGGCAAACAGATAACATATCTTAAAGACGGCGTTTTGCACACCGCAAAGGCACTTCACACAAACGAGCAGGCGCATCTTTTAGTCGAAGAGGACGGACAGATTGTATCTCTTTTCTCGGGTGAGGTTTCGGTGAAATGCTAAAACGCTTTAAAATAAAAATCGACTCACCGAAAGACAGGCTAAAGGCTAGTTTACTATCCGCGTTTTTCTGTGCGCTTTGTGCAGTTTTAGCGCAAATTTATATACCTACTCCGTTTGGTGTTTCGTTTACTCTGCAAAGTCTCTCGGTTATGCTGTGCGGGTTTATTTTGCCGCCCTTTTACGCATTTTTAAGTGTGCTGTCTTACATTCTGTTAGGGCTTATCGGTATCCCTGTTTTCAGCGGATTTTCGGGTGGAGTGTCACACTTGTTTTCGTTTAGCGGCGGCTTTATTTTAGGCTTTATAGTCTTAGCGCTTTTGTGTTCGCTGTCTACTCTTGCAAAGAAAAAGGCTCTTCGTTTTACAATCTCTTTTTCAGGGCTGATTGCTTGTTATATAATCGGCATTTTATGGTTTTGCCTTGTAACCCGTCAAAGCCTTTTAAACCCTTTTTCATATTTTTCCTTAATTTTTCTTTTAAAGGACACAGTAATTCTCATAACTTTGAGGCTAATATTATGATATTCCATTCCACTTTACAAAGGGTTTAGATAAATATTTTTGCTCAACCTAATAAATACTGCTTGACTTTTACCTAACGTTAAAATGTAAACTCTTGTTAGAAAGGGGAGACATTATGAAAATCAAATCAGTTGTTGAGCTTACGGGATTGTCTGACAGAACAATCCGTTACTACATTGAAGAAGGTTTAATTTTTCCACAATTCACCGAAAACTATTTAGGTCGAAAATCTTTTAATTTTTCTCAAGAGGATATAGATGAACTAAATAATGTCGCTGTTTTGCGCAAATTTGATTTTACGGTAGAAGAAATAAAAGAAATTTTATATGACGTTACAAACAGCACAAAAGTTATTCAAAACGTTAAAAACAGGAACGAACAAACACTATCCGCAGAGCAGCTTCGCCGGTCGGTGCTTTCGCAAATAGAAGATAACAAAATATATACTGTGGCACAACTTGCCATAGAGCTTTCAAACGCGGCTATAAGTTTAGAAAAAACAGAAGAAGAGCCGAAAAAGAATATTATCAAGACAATTTTGACGGCAACAAAAGTAACGCTTAACCTTTTAATCGTTTGGTTACCTGTTGTGTTTCAGCTTTTCTTTTTTGCGATAACACTTATTATATACTCTTATCCTGTGTTTCCTCTTAAAACCGTGATATATATAGCACTATCTGTTTTGCCGACGTTATTAATGCTTTTTATCAGAAACTTCAAACAAAGTTGGAAAAAGATTGTTAGGATGGTTTTGCTCCTGCTTTGCAGTATTAGTTTAATTTGTTCGTTGGTTGTTGGCGGCTTCCCTGCAGGAATACTTGCCCGCTCAGAGACAAGAGACTTTATAAATTACCGCGATTTTGATGCCGACTGTCTTGCAAACCGAGATGATATTTTTCAAGAGCTTTTCCCTGCTTGGCCAATATATTTTGAAAACGTAATCGGGGAAGACGGACACTCCAAAACTGAACATTTGGATGCGCACTATTATTACCGCTTTATCAGAAGCTTCGATTATACATACGACGTTTATGCCGAGTGGCCCTTAAAGGAAGCAGAATTTGTAAAGGAAGTTGACAGAGTAACCGAGTTGTTCAAAAAACACAAACCTGACCAAAAAAGTCATTGGAAATACGAAACGTTTGAAAAAGGCAACTACACCTGTCTGGCTCTATATGATGGCGACGCCCTTTTTGAAAAGGAAACTGACAGCTACACTTATTATATTTTTGCTTATGATAAAGAAACCTTTAAGGTTCGTTATCTTGTGTGCAGTAGCCTTGAAAACGGAGCAGACCAGCCGTATTATTTATTGCTTGATTGGTAATATTAAATTGCTAATAAAGCATAGTTTTAGTTTAAAACGCACCCTTTCTGAATAGTATTAAATGGGTGTTTTTGATGCAAAAGATTTTAAGGTTTATAGATTTTTTAAACGCTGAGTTTATTTGGGGCGTACCTATGATAGCTTTTATGATAGGTACTGCCCTTTTTTTGAATTTTGTTACCGACGGAGTGATTTTCAGACGCTTTTTTACTATTTTAAGGCTATCCTTTAATTCGCTGTTCAGGTCGAAAAAAGAGGTGGGCAATGGTCAAATCTCCCCTTTTGCCGCTATTTGCACCGCCCTTGCCGCGACGGTAGGCACGGGCAATATTGTAGGTGTAGCACTCTCCATTTTCATAGGCGGTCCGGGTGCAGTATTTTGGCTGTGGGTATCGGCTTTGCTCGGTATGGTGACAAAATACTGCGAAGTCACTCTTGCCGTTACCTACAAGCAAAAAAACCTAAAGGGTGAGACGGTTGGCGGACCGATGTATTACATAGAAAAGGGGCTAAGATTCAAGCCCTTAGCCGTTTTCTTTGCGGTTTTCGGATTCTTAGCCTCATTCGGTATCGGCGCTTCGGTTCAGGCAAACTCGCTTTCCCTTAGCGCCAAAGATGCTTTCGGCATTTCGCCTGTTATAACGGGGATAGTTATAAGCATTTTAACTGCTTTAGTGCTTCTTGGCGGTATAAAGAGTATTGCGCGGTTTTCGGAAATTTTGGTGCCACTTATGTCGGCTTTTTATATTTTAGCGCTTATATTTTTGCTGATTTTAAACTTTAGTGAGTTGCCCTCTGCTTTTTTACTCATCTTTAAATCGGCATTTAGTGGCAGTGCGGCTGTGGGCGGATTTTTGGGCGCATCGGTGATAAAATGCTGTAAAGTTGGCATATCACGTGGTGTATTTACCCACGAAGCAGGTATGGGCTCGGCGCCTATTGCACACGCAACCGCCAACACCGACCACCCTGCCCGTCAGGGAATTCTTGGCGCTTTTGAGGTGTTTTTTGACAGTATCATAATGTGCACCCTTACAGCTCTTGTGATAATTATTTCGGGTGTTTGGAAGGCGTACCCCAGAATTGACAGTGGCTCTGCTACCGCCGCGGCATTCGAACAGGGCTTTTCGGGCGGTAAATATATAGTGGCTGTGGGTCTTATTCTTTTTGCCTTTGCCACCATTACCTCGTGGTATTATTACGGTGAAAAGTGTGTAGGGTATTTGTTTCCTCGTTCTAAAAAAATAACACCGATATACAGACTTATGTATATCGGTGCGGTTTTTCTAGGCTCTATATTAAATCTTAATACGGTTTGGGCTTTTTGCGACCTGTTTAACGGACTTATGGCTGTTCCAAACCTTATAGCTCTTATCCTGCTTTCCCCTGAAATACGGCAAAAGACGAAGGAATTTTTTAAAGAATATCTATCTGAAGCATCTTCATAGCTTCAAGTGCATTAGTATGGCTTTCAGGTGTTACACCCGCACAGCAGCTGCTATCGACCGCTATATCGGACTCTGTAAACGCGGCTTTTAAAATAGCGGCGTTTGAAATAACGCAGATATCGGTGCAAAGGCCTGCAAGCTCGATATAATCGGGTGTACCCACAAACTTCTTTATATATTTTGGTAGCGCTTCACTGCCAAAGGTTGGCTTTTCGATAACTGTTTTAGCATAAGGCTTTAACGTATCGCAGATTTCAAAGCCTTCTGTTCCTATAATGCAGTGTTCAACGGGCAGACGCTTTCCCTCACGGGTTTCAAGATAATTTTTCTTGTGGGTATCCTTTGTGAAAATTATTTCACCGTCAAAATTCTTTACCTTTTCTAGAACGTTTGGCACTATTTTCTCTGCTTCCTTAGTACCCAAGGCACCGTTTATAAAATCGTTTTGCATATCGACAACAATTAGTATTTTATTCATAAATTTAACCTCGCGTGAGTTTTTATTTTATTATTGCCCAACATTTAAAAAAAGTCAAGAAAAAAACTCCCTGAAAAAATCAGGGAGTTTTGCTTTTTTCAAGTTAATTAAGCGCCGAACTTTGATACGCTTAACTTAATTCCAGGACCCATTGTTGTTGCGATTACGCAAGATTTTACATACTGACCCTTTGCAGCTGCAGGCTTAGCCTTTACAATAGCTGACATTAAGGTATCGAAGTTTTCCTGAAGCTTTTCAGCACCAAAGGAAACCTTACCGATTGGGCAGTGGATAATGTTTGTCTTGTCAAGACGGTACTCAATCTTACCTGCCTTAGCTTCTGTAACAGCTCTAGCAACGTCAGGTGTAACGGTACCAGCCTTAGGAGTTGGCATAAGGCCTCTAGGACCTAAAACCTTACCAAGACGACCAACAAGACCCATCATATCAGGTGTAGTTATAACTACGTCGAAATCGAGCCAGTTTTCATTCTGAATCTTAGCAATCATATCCTCAGCGCCAACGAAATCAGCACCTGCAGCCTTTGCTGCTTCCTGCTTATCGTCTGCCTTGGTGATAACAAGAGTTCTAACGGTCTTACCTGTTCCGTTTGGAAGAACTACTGCGCCTCTAACCTGCTGGTCAGCGTGACGAGAGTCAACACCTAAACGAACGTGAATTTCAACCGTTTCATCAAACTTAGCAGTACCTGTCTTAACAGCTAATGCTAATGCTTCTTCTGCTTCGTAAAGCTTACCGGTTTCAATAAGCTTTGCGCCTTCATTATATTTTTTTCCGTGTTTCATAGTTTAGTTTACCTCCCAATAAGTGGTTAAATCGGAATTTTCCTCCCACGAGAGAGAATTAATCGACTACTTCTATACCCATACTGCGTGCAGTACCAGCGATCATGCTCATAGCAGATTCGATAGTAGCGGCATTAAGGTCGGGCATCTTTGTTTCAGCAATCTTTCTTACCTGCTCGCTTGTGATTTTGGCAACCTTAGTCTTGTTAGGTGTGCCTGAAGCGGACTCAATACCGCAAGCCTTCTTAATAAGAACAGCTGCAGGTGGAGTCTTGGTAATAAAGCTAAATGAACGGTCTGCATAAACGGTAATAACAACAGGAATGATAAGACCTACATCATTCTTTGTTCTCTCGTTGAATGCCTTGGTGAATTCCATAATGTTTACACCGTGCTGACCGAGGGCAGGACCAACAGGGGGGGCAGGTGTTGCTTTACCTGCAGGTATCTGCAATTTGATATAACCTGTAATTTTCTGAGCCATTTATAGCACCTCCATTATTCGTGGTAACCGTGTTTTTAAGGGGTTTCCCCTCACACTTGGCGGAACGGTCTTATACCCATTCCTCCCACCGTGACATATAGGTCGCTCATCCTGTGAACGGTTAGCCAAGCCACAGGAACCTATACGCCGGAGTTAATAAGCATTTCTGCGTATTAACAATTCAAAATTAATCTGCAAGAGAAATCTGGTCAAGCTCAAAGTCAACCGGTGTTTCTCTGCCGAAGATGGAAAGACCAACGCAAACGGTGTTGTTGTTAAGGTCAATAGACTTAACCTTACCGCTTTGTCCCTCCAACGGACCGCTGATAATATTAACGTTATCGCCGACTGTGTAGCTAACTTCAACGCTGTGCTTTTCAACGCCTAAAGCTGCAACCTCTTCATCGGTTAGCGGAACCGGTTTAGATGCAGGACCAACAAAGCCTGTGCAGCCTCTAATATTACGGACTACGTACCAGCTATCGTCGGTAACTATCATCTTAATCATAACGTAACCGGGGAATACTTTTCTTACAACCTCTTTGGTTACGTCATCCTTAATTTCGGTAACAGTTTCGGTAGGAATTTTAATATCCTGAATCAAATCCTGCATACCGCGGCTTTCTACCATTGTAGCAAGGTCGCTAGCAACCTTGTTTTCGTAGCCTGAATAGGTATGAACAACATACCATCTAGCTTCCATTTTTTCAGCCAAGGGTTATACCTCCCTTTAAGACTTTAGACCGAGGATCCAATCAAGAAGGGTTCCAAGACCTAGGTCAACCAGCCAAATGAGTGCTCCAACTAAAAGGCACATTATAATAACGATACCTGTGTTCTTTAGAACCTCGTTTAGAGTTGGCCAAACTATCTTCTTTGCTTCGCTCTTGTAATCGCGGAAGAAAAGAGCAATACGCTTAAGTATTGGCTTCTTAGCTCCCTTTGACTCTGCAACCTCGATAGCATCGCTTACTAAAAGATAAGCAATTGAAGCTATAGCAAAAAGGAAGAGAGCGATAACTGCAAAAAGAACAAAGTTTGTGTACTTTCCGCTGGTTGCAATAAAGCTAACCTTAGAATCGCTAACCACTGCGCGAACGTCTAAAAATCTCCACACACCGATGATGCGACCAACGAGCATATAGATTGCAGCGCCAAGACCAAAACCACAAGCGGCATAACGGAAGCCTTTGCGCTTGAAAGAAAGTGCAAGACATACCACACCGATAAGGGTTAGTATAAAGCAGATCAAAAGATGTGTTGATACTGCTAGGTTAGCTACCACGCCATCTGAAAGCTCTTTTGAAGTACCGAAGGCAAGCTGAGCACCTGTGAAGGTGTATGCCTTACCACCAATAGTGAACTTTGCAAAGTTTAAGAAGAAAAGCACTAAGGATGCAAGACCAAAAAGGGATGCTAAAACCTGACAAATTCTGTTGACAGCTTTCATCATTATTCCTCCTTACTTGGTTTCTTTGTGCAAGGTGTGCTTTCTGCAGAACCTACAATACTTGTTCATTTCGAGCCTATCCGGATCGTTCTTCTTGTTTTTCATTGTGTTGTAATTGCGTTGCTTACACTCAGTGCAAGCCAGAGTAATCTTAACTCTCATAACGGCACCTCCCGCTTTACGGAAATATTTTTTGCTTTTACCTACGCTGAAATTTTAAAAAATTTCCTTTGTAAAAGTAATCGCCTCCCTCAAGAAATCGCAAACAAGGTTGTACCAAAAAGCTACATATAGAAGCTCTTGGAAAGCACTATACAACATTATGTGCAATCTCGTTGGAACGGAACTTTTCCAAAAAAAAAGAACCTTCCAGAGGTGATACGATTATATCACAAAACTCATAAAAGGTCAAGCATTTTTTGGTATTTTTGTATTTAAAAAAAGACGTTGTGCCGCCTGATACCCAGGCGGCACAAAAATTATTAAATTGATAAATCTTCAACTATAAGCTCGCGAACTGCATCAGGGTCTTTATCCCTTACTGCAAAGAACTTCTCAGCAACCTGTGGGAAGAGTGCATAGCTTAAAACGTCCTCCTCAGATTTGCCTATACCCTTGTCTTTTAATTCCTTTGCATATTTTAAAAGCTCAGGCTCGATTAAATCTGCAGGTCTACAGGTGATAACCTTGTCGTCACCGATACATTTACGTCTTACTTCCTCGTTAACTTTCGCCGGTAGTGCACCGTATTCGCCGCGAAGCAGAGCCTTTGATTCCTTTGGAACCATCTTATAACGCTCGCCCGCCAAAACGTTCATAACTGCCTGTGTGCCTACAATCTGGCTTGTAGGTGTTACAAGCGGTGGGTAACCGAAGTCCTCACGAACCTTTGGCACCTCGTCAAGCACGTCATAATACTTATCCTCGGCACCGGCCTGTTTTAGCTGTGATAAAAGGTTTGAAAGCATACCGCCCGGAACCTGATAAATAAGGGTTTTGGTATCAACGTTTAATACCTTAGGGTCAAGTGTGCCCTCTGCCTTCATCTTATCGGCTACCGTTCTGAAATATGCCGCAACGTCGTTAAGCTGAGCAAGATCAAGACCTGTGTCGCGCTCGGTGCCTTGAAGTGTTGCAACCAAAGCCTCGGTTGAAGGCTGTGCCGTACCGTTAGCAAAAGGAGACAGCGCACAGTCAACAATATCAACGCCTGCCTGAGCCGCCATAAGATAGGTCATATCACCTGTACCTGTGGTGTTGTGTGTGTGAAGGTGGATAGGCAGCTTTACAGCCTCTTTTAAACGCTTAACAAGTGAATAAGCATCATAAGGAAGCAAGAGGTTTGCCATATCCTTAATACAGATAACGTCGGCGCCCATCTTTTCGAGCTTCTTAGCTAAATCTACAAAGTAATCCTCGTTGTGAACAGGGCTTTCGGTATTACTTAAAGCCGCCTCACAGATACCACCGTATGCCTTACAGCTTTTTATTGCCTGTTCTAAATTTCTAACGTCGTTTAAAGCGTCGAAAATACGGATAACGTCGATACCGTTTTCGATAGATTTTTTAACAAACATATCAACAACGTCATCCGAATAGTGTTTATAACCTAAGAGGTTCTGACCGCGAAGAAGCATCTGAAGTTTAGTTTTGGGCATTGCCTTTTTAAGAGCACGAAGGCGCTCCCAGGGATCCTCATTTAAAAAACGCATACAAGCATCAAATGTTGCGCCGCCCCAGCACTCGAGTGACCAGTATCCGATCTCGTCGAGCATTTCACAAGCGGGGAGCATATCCTCAAGGCGCATTCTTGTTGCGGCCTGAGACTGATGCGCGTCACGCAAAATTGTATCAGTAATATAAAGTTTCTGAGCCATTTATAATACTCCTTAAAGTAAATTATTCAATGGTGCAAAGTGCATCGCCAGACTGTACTGCTGCGCCCTTGGTAGCTGTAACGGATGTGATTGTACCAGCCTTGGGAGCCATAATCTCATTTTCCATTTTCATAGCTTCGAGAACAAAGATAACC
>JAZLAD010000188.1:0-1621 GCA_045613005.1 Acutalibacteraceae bacterium
AGAAGAAAGCGACGTTCATAAGAGATTGGGGCTTGAAAAGGGTAAATACATTCTCCTTTCTGCACATAGGGAAGAGAATATAGATACCGAAAAGAATTTTTTGTCACTTTTTACAGCCGTAAATAAGATGGCTAAGACCTATAATATGCCCATTCTTTATTCTTGCCACCCAAGAAGTAAGAAAAGACTTGAATGTAGTGGCTTCGAGCTTGACAGCAGAGTAATTCAGCACGAGCCGTTAGGTTTCCACGATTACAATTGTCTGCAGATGAATGCCTTTGCGGTGGTAAGCGATAGCGGAACGCTGCCCGAAGAAAGTAGCTTCTTTACAAGCATCGGAAAACCGTTCCCCGCAATTTGTATTCGCACCTCAACCGAGCGACCTGAGGCTCTCGATAAAGCTTGTTTTATAATTGCGGGTATTGACGAAAAATCTTTATTGCAGGCCACCGAAACTGCAATTGCTATGAATAAGGCGGGAGATATAGGTATTTCCGTGCCCGATTACGAGGAAGAAAACGTTTCTACAAAGGTGATAAAAATCATACAGTCTTACACAGGTATTGTAAACAAGATGGTGTGGAGAAAATTTTAAACAAAAACAGCCGTTTTTACGGCTGTTTTTTGTTTACTTTTTATACCGTTTTCCCCAATATTTTATTGCATTTTTATTCTTGTGAATTTTTTGGTTTAAATTAACAAATTTTATAAAAATACTTGTGAAATCTATTGATTTTATAACTGCTAACTGATATAATAAAATAGAATGAAATATTATGGGGTTTTATGGCTTTGAGCTATAAAAAACTGTTTGTTTCTGTAAGATTTTGTCGTAAGAAATCATTTTAAAGAAGTCAATAAGCAACGTGGTTGTTGCACGAAAATAATCTCTAAAGCAAAGGGGAAATTTTATGAACAAGATTACTGTAGTAGGTTCAGGTAACGTAGGTTCTACAATAGCATACACCATTGCGGTTATGGGTATTGCTTCCGAGATAGTAATGATTGATATCAATCAGGAAAAATCCTCGGGAGAAGCACTAGATATAAGACAGGGCATTCCTTTTTGCAACCCTGCCTCTATATACGCCGGAACGTATGCTGATGCAAAGGATTCCGATATAGTTGTTATAACGTCGGGTGTTGCAAGAAAACCCGGTCAGTCAAGACTTGACCTTACGCAGACAAACGTAAACGTTCTAAAGCAGATTGCCAAAGAAATAGTCAGGTACGCTCACGAGGCTACCTATATAATCGTAAGTAATCCTGTTGATATTGTCACTTACGTTTTCAATAAAATATCAGGTATTCCCGAGGAACGCATAATCGGTTCGGGTACAATTCTTGATACGGCACGTCTTCGTGCACGAGTTGCTGAGTATTACGACGTTAATCAGAAAAACGTTCACGCTTACGTGCTCGGCGAACACGGTGATTCTTCGTTTATGCCGTGGTCAATCGCTAATATCTCCAACGTTCCGATTGAGGATTACAGGAACGCGCTCGTAAACGCACATCATTACCCTGAGTTTGACAGGGAAGAGGTTGAAAACTACGTTCGCAAATCGGGAGCTCGAGTTATTGAGCGTAAGGGTGCTACATATTATGCAGTATCAATGTC
>JAZLAD010000189.1:0-3000 GCA_045613005.1 Acutalibacteraceae bacterium
TAGTGGGTTTAGGTCTGCTTGGCGGCAGTTATGCCCTATCTTTAAAGCGAAAAGGCTTTAAGGTATCGGCTATTGATACAAACAGTGATACGGTAGAATACGCTACAAAAAACAACATGGTTGATTTTGCTACAACCGAAACAGACGCTGAGCTTATAAAAAACTCAGACTTTATAATTTTTGCCCTTTATCCGCACATTTTTTGCGAGTGGATTGAAAATTACTCAAAGTATTTTAAAAATGGCACGGTAATTACCGACGTTACGGGTGTTAAGGGCGCGATAATAGACGCCATCAATAAAAATTTGCCTGATGGAGTCGAGTTTATTGCGGCGCACCCTATGGCAGGTAAAGAAACGGGCGGTATTAAAAATGCTAATACCGAAATGTTCAAAAACGCTAACTACATAGTAGTTCCAACCGATAAAAACACAGCCGATGCAATAGAGCTTTGCGAGGATTTGGGAAAGGTTTTAGGTTTTGAAAATATTTCTCAGCTATCGGTTGAAAATCACGATAAAATGATTGCTTTTTTATCACAGCTGACACACTGTATTGCGGTATCGCTTATGTGTGCAAGTGATAATCCCGACCTTGTGAAATACACGGGCGACTCGTTCAGGGATTTAACTAGAATAGCCGATATAAACGATAAAATGTGGAGTGAGCTTTTCTTATGCAACCGCGAAGCGCTGCTTTGTGAAATGGACAACTACAAAAAGGCGTTTGACAGCCTTTATGAATCGATTAAAACAGGCGACGTTGACACTATGCGAGAGATGATGAAGCTATCAACTGCCCGCCGCAGAAATTTTAACAAGAGGTAATAAAATGAACGCAGAATTCACAAGAAAGCTGCCTGTTCCCCAGCAGATAAAAAGAAGATATCCGGTAAGTGAGGAACTCGCACAAATTAAAGCACAAAGGGATAAAGAAATTCGCGACGTCTTCACAGGTGCTTCAAATAAGTTTATTTTAGTTATCGGACCCTGCTCAGCCGACAACAGCGAGGCTGTGCTCGATTATATTGGCAGACTTAAAAAAATAGACGATCAGGTAAGCGATAAAATAATAATAATCCCCCGCATTTACACCAACAAGCCGCGCACCACAGGCTCAGGCTACAAGGGTATGCTTCATCAGCCCGACCCCGATAAAAAACCCGATATGCTAAAGGGTATTGTTGCAATAAGAGAGCTACATATGAATGCCCTTAAAGACTATGGCTACACCTGTGCAGACGAGATGCTCTACCCTGAAAATCACCGTTATTTGTCAGACCTACTCTCTTACGTTGCGGTGGGCGCTCGCTCGGTTGAGGACCAACAGCACCGACTTACTGCAAGTAGTGTATTATGTCCTGTAGGTATGAAAAATCCAACAAGCGGCGATATGAATATACTTCTTAATTCCGTAAACGCAGCTCAGCACGGTCACACCTTTATCTACAGAGGCTGGGAGGTACACAGCAAGGGTAATCCGCTTGCCCACTCAATCCTCAGAGGATACACCGATTTATCGGGCAAATACGTATCAAATTACCACTACGAAGACCTTGTAAAGCTTCAAAATTTATATGCTAAAACAGGGATTTTAAACCCCGCCGTTATAATTGATACAAACCACGCAAATTCGGGCAAAAATTTCCTAGAACAGATACGAATTGCAAAGGACGTTGTATACAGCCGCAACAACAACGAGAATATTAAGTCAATGGTAAAGGGCCTTATGATCGAAAGCTATATTGAGGACGGCTCACAGGGTCCCGAAGGCCACGTTTACGGCAAATCAATAACCGATGCCTGTCTCGGCTGGTCAAAAACCGAAAAGCTGATACTTGATATCGCAGATAAACTTTAATGCAAAATTAAAGAATTAATAATAAAGAAGAAATAAGAAAACGGTGTTCCGTATTGCGAAACGGTATAAAAAACAATGCTTGTCAACTAAAAGTGTGTTTTAGTTGACAAGCATCTTTTGTTTGTTAGAAATTCAATTGCGATTGTAGGGGAGGGGTTTCCCCTCCCGTCATTTTCAATACACAAAATAATATGAATATGGTTTGGCATAATTACGAATTTTTTCACAAATACAAACGGATATTTTTTGTTGATTTTTAAAATGTATTTTTGTGCAATTTCGCCTTGTATTGACAGTTGCGGGAGGGGGAACCCCTCCCCTACAATGTTGCCGAAAATTTTCGCTTTATTATAGGAACATATCGTAATAAAATAATATCCGTTTTTGCTATAATCAAAATTTTTGAGCCTTACAGGTTTTCTTTTGGGTAAATCCATTTTTTATTTTTTGTTCGGCGCTAGGATAATACCCATCAGCATTATCATATCCTTGGCGGTTGTTTGGCCGTCGCCGTCAAAATCAAGCGGAAGATTTGTTGGCGTATCGACGCCTGCTAACAGCTTTTTAAACTTTACAAGGTCTAAAAGGTTAACTGTGCCGTCGCCGTTTAAATCGCCGTCGTTTGTAACCGACACTATAAAGTTAGCGCTAAAACTACCATACGTTACGGTTAGTATCTGATAGCCTATATCGTTCGCATCATAACCTGACACCATATCGGCGGTGATATTAAGTATTTCATAGGTGCCATCAGGGTATCCAACCGCTATTTTACCGCCCGTTAAATCAAGGCTCTCACCAAATTTATACTGATTTTTATTAGGTAACGAAATTATAGAAACAAATACGGCACTAGCTGAACGGCTAAAATGAATATTGGCGTTTTTAAGATAATCATTCCCATTATCTATATTAACAGCCGCCCATTCATCCGCTGTTCCTCCAAAATATACGTTTTCTATTTTGCTGCAACCATAAAACGCATCATCACCTATACTAGTAACGCTATCGGGGATTGTTATAGAGGTTAGCGATCTGCAATAATAAAATGCAGAACTACCTATACTTGTTACGCCATTAGGGATGGCTATAGAGGTAAGCGCACTGCAACCATAAAATGCAGCATAACCTATACTAGTA
>JAZLAD010000190.1:0-8355 GCA_045613005.1 Acutalibacteraceae bacterium
GTTATATCAACCGTACCTATTTCCTCGTCACCTAAATAAACGCCGATACTGCCTATTTTATCACCTTTTTTTATAGGCGCCGTGACGGTATCACTTAAGTTTATCTTTGTGGTGATATTATCTTTATCAGCCTTTTTGCTCAAAATATTAACCGAACCCTTGCACTCGGCTTTAACGCTTGTGTTCTCACCCTTCAAAACCTTTACGTATGTATCCTTTTGGATTTTTGGACTATATTCTTTAAAGCTATAGTTTGCAAAGCCGTAATCAAGCAATTTTTTAGCACCGTTAAAGCGCTCTGCCGAGGTGCTTCCTCCCATAACAACTGCTACAAGCTCCATACCGTCACGCTCGGCGGTTGCCGAAACGCAGTAGCCCGCACCCGAGGTAGTACCCGTTTTAAGACCTGTAGCACCGCTGTAAAAACGGATTAATTTGTTGGTGTTTACAAGCTCACTTTCTCCGCCGCGCAGTGAATCCATCCAAACGGTTGAATAGTTTTTTATAAGCGGATGCTTTATAAGCTCGCACGACATAACAGCAATATCATAAGCGGTTGTAAGATGGCCCTCGGCATCAAGACCGGTACAGTTTACAAAGTGAGTATTGTTCATTCCAAGGCTTTTAGCCTTTTGGTTCATCATGGCAACAAAGCCCTCTTCACTACCTGCTATAGCCTCTCCGAGTGCTACGGTGGCATCGTTTGCCGAGGCAATAACCGTAGCCTTCAAAAGCTCATCTACCGTCATCGTTTCCCCAGGCTCCAGCCAAATCTGAGAGCCGCCCATACTAGCCGCGTGTTCCGAGGCAGTTATAACGTCTTCAAGTGACATATCCCCTTTATCTATTGCCTCCATAACAAGTAACAGCGACATTATTTTGGTAATAGATGCAGGCGGTAGCTTTTCAGAAGAATTATCTTCGTATAGCACCTGACCTGTTTTAGCCTCTAAGAGCACCACCGATTTTGCCGATATTTCGAGTCGGCTTCCTATAGCGGCATTTGTTACCGAACTATCTATAGGTACCGCAATATCGGATAAATCCTCCCCTGCCGCCACCCTTATTGCGCTGCTTTTTAAAGCAAAGATCTCAAAAGTAAATAAAAAGACAAGAATAAAAGATAAAAGTTTTTTCAAAAACAAAACGCACACCTCCTAAATTAAGATATGCGTTAGTTTAAAATAAAATGTTAAAGCAAAAGCGACAGTAAAAGAGATAGCAAGCAGAGTATAAAGAGAAGCGTTTTTCTTGCCTTTATTTTAAATGGCGATAAAAGATATTCGCAGGATAAAATACAAAGTGCGCCCTTTAAGAAATTAAGTGTCAGGATTATAAAATAGGCAAAGCCGTCAAGCCTTGTGAACAAATTGCCAACCGAAAAGGTGCTTATAGCATAAGAATAAGGAAACTTAAGTTTAGCCGAATAGTTTTCACCAAAGCTTAGCACCGAGTTTGCCACCACAAGACTCAAAAGTACGCCGCCTATAAATACTCCGAGTGCCGTGCTTTTTAAAAAGTTTTTGTCCTCTCCGCCCTTTTTTTGAAAGATGAGGACCTCAGAAGAAAATATAAAAATAATCGCAAAGTACCGAGCTACCGTTTTAAAAAAGGATGGGGAAAGTTTTGGCTTAGATATTAATCTTATATCAAGATTTTTAAAAGACACCATAATCAGAATTATAATGAGCAGCGCGATTAATACAAAACCCAAAATAGTGAATTTTTTGACAACGTCTCCGCCGCAAACCGAGGCATAAAAGATAAGCGTAAAAAACGGTAACAAAATCAGCCACGCGGGAGTTTTTGTTAAGACCGCACCGGAAAAATAATCGAGGGTCGAAGCAAAGCTTTTGGCGGCAAGATATATAACAAAAATGCCTATTATCACTGCAAAAATCTTTTTAACCGTATCGTTTTTAATATTTATTTTGTTTTTAAGGCTTATAAAAAGGATATATATAGGAAGTCCTAATATAAGCGCTGCAACCATTGCTAAAACGGGACTTTCATCACTGCTTTTCGGAAGATACACCACCGAAGTGCTAAGCACCGAAATTGCGGCGGCACAGAGTATGTGAAAATCGAATTTCTTTGCCTTTATCAAGCTTTATGACTCCCCCAGAATAATTGTTTTCTCAATTACCGCACCGTCATCCTTTAATCTTATAAAGGGAAGCTTTGCGTTATTTCCCATATGAAGCTCACGCATTATCATAAACAGCTTATTCTCAAAATTCTCATCGTTGTTTTTGATAAGCTCGATAACGTCGTATCCGCCCTGACGGTAAATTTCGCCTGTCTCTTCAAGAAAACCGAAGGCGTTTTCGGTGCAAAACAGGTTAATAGATAAATTTATATCGTTTTTTTGCTCTGCAAAATCCAAGAGCACAAGAATATCGTTTTTTTTGAGCGTGTTACCTAACGCTACTCCCACACAATGCTCAAATATTAAAGGCTTGACGGTTTTTTGACGCAGTTTGTTGTAGGCAGCATCAATATTTTTCGCCTTTGCAAAAACGGTTTCGCAGTCGACCTTTCCCTCGGTATCGGGAAGCACAGTTTGAACCGATATTCGTATCTCATCGCCCTCGCGGTCAACACCTATTAAAGATACTACCAGTCCGCCGTTTGTTTCTCTGTAGCCTGCACAGCCGCAAAGGCTACTGATAACCACAACCGATATTAAAAAAAGAAGTGTTTTTCTAATCATTCTTATCACTTTTACTAAGTCTTGTTTGATTGGCGTTAAATATAGGTCTTTTGTACATTTTGCGCCACGATGCTCTTAAAAATGTGTCCTTTAAGGTATCAAAACGAGGTGAAGCCAGAGACGGTACCGTATCCACACCAAACGATTTTACCGATAATGTCAAGAGCAAAAACAGTGAGAATCCCATTATATATCCGTAAAGACCTAATAGTGCACTTAAAAACACCAAAATAAATCTAAGGTAAAAAACCACATTGCGAAGACGCGGTATCATAAGACCTGCTATACCGCTTAGTGCTACTGCAATAAGCATTGGTGCGCTTACAATTTTTGCCTCTACCGCGGCTTGTCCCACAACAAGACCGCCCACAATACTCAGCGCAAAGCCCTGACTTTGAGGAGTTCTAAGCCCCGTTTCCTTTAGTATTTCAAAAACTAATATCAGCAATACGCATTCGGTAACGCTGCTCATAGGAACACCCTCTCTCAGCGCCGATACCGAGAGCATAAAATCGGTGGGTAACAGTCCTAAATGGTGTGTAAGCAACGCCACAAAAACCGCAGGTACGCTAACCGCTAAAAAAAAGCATACGTAGCGCATCATTCTGCTTGCAGATGCTATCAGATGGTTTACGTAGTAATCCTCGTCCGACTGAAAGTTTTCAGAAAAAAGATACGGGATGGTAAGCACAACTGGTGTGCCGTCAACCACAACCGCTATTCTGCCCTCAAGCAGTCTTGCCGCAACTATATCAGGGCGTTCGGTAGTACCCATATTTTTAAGAAGCGGCAGCCTTTTACCGCCTATTAATTCGGCTATATAGTTGCTATCGAGTATACCGTCAATATCAATAGCGGCTATCCTTTTTTTAAGCTCTTTAAGCACTCCCTTATCGGCAAGGCTTTCAAGATAGCAAATAAAGACAAGCGTTTCGGTACGTCTTCCTACACGCTGTAATTCAACACAAAGGTCGGGTGTTAAAAGCTTTCGTCGAATGAGCGCAACGTTTAAAAGCGCCGCCTCGTCAAAACCCTCACGCGGACCTTTTAATACACGCTCGTCGCTAGGCTCTGTTACACCCCTTGTTCTCCAACCCTTTGTGTTTATGGTGAAAACCGTTTTTTCGCCCTCAATCATCAACAGCGTATCGCCGTAGAGCACACCCCTTATCGCTTGGTCGAGCGTGGTGGTTTTTGATACCTCGCCCGCGAAAAGAATCTTAGCTTCGATATTCTCTGCCGATATTTCACTTGGCCTTATTTGCGCGAGTATCAGCGGCTTTATTACCGATTCGTTTAATATTTCGGTGTTGACCATACCGTCCATATAAAATACCGAAGCTCTAAAAGACGTGTTGCCTATCTCGACCGTGCGATTTCTGAGAATTGCGTCGTTTTTAAATATGTCCTTGAAGAGTCTGATATTTATATTGAGATTTGTTGAAAATTCCTTTTGCTTGTAGGCTTTTGTGGTATATTGCATTTTTTCACATCCGTTTAGTGTATAAACTTAGTGTTGCAAAATTTGTCTTTAAAATTCAAAGAATTTCAAGATGAAACTATATTATCGTACTCTCTGGCGATAGTGTACCAGGTAAGAGGTCCTACACTGCCCGTTACGTTGATACCAAAAAGGCGCTGAAACTCTTCTACCGCCCGTCTTGTAGCGCTTCCAAAATACCCTGTCACACTAAGACTCGGTATCTCGGTGATAACCTCGGATATCCGTGATAAATAGGTCTGCAAATCGGTTATATTCTGCCCTTCCATACCCTCTGTTAAAAAATAACCCGGATATATTTTTGCAAGATTTCCCGAATAACCCTCGGGAAGCGAAGAAACCGAGCCTATATATATATCGTTTAAAAGCTCCCAGGTTGCAACGTCGGTCTCACCCGTGGGGTTTAAACCGTAATATTCCTGAAACTGCCTTACCGCATTTTCGGTGGTTTGGTCGTATATTCCGTTTATGGGAATGAGATTAAACTGCGGATTCAAATATGCGATTACGTTAAGATAATACTGCAGCGACCTTACCTCAAAGCCCGTAGAGCCAAGTCCTAACCTTAATGCAAACGGTACCCTCACTTCTGCCAGCGTCAGTCCCTCAGACCGAAGCTCAGACAGACTTTTAACACCCGAAAAATACTGCTTTATTCTATACCAGGTAGCCTTATCCACCACACCTGTAGGATTCAGGTTAAATATCTCCTGAAAGCTTCTCACAGCCGCTTCGGTATCAGGTCCGAAAATACCGTCCTCCCTTGCAATTTTGGGTATTGCAGGGTAGTTATTTGATATCCTGTTTAGTTCTGTTTGTATGGTCTTTACAGCGTTGGAAGCATCTCCTATCCTAAGCTCTGCACCGGGGTAGGATTCAGTTACGTCCTCAACAGGCGCGTTTTCTACTATTCCTATATCGTTTCCGTAGTAACGCGTCAGTATTTCAAAGGGTGTAAGACCCTGATTTGCCAAATCGACCGTTCCCCATTGAGAAAGACCGGCACACGTAGACGTTGTGCCGTTACAGAATTTTGCCGCCAACGGCTCAATACTGCCCTGTCTTACTATATAGTTGTTGAAAATTTCATCTACAATTCTGCTTATATTTTCAAAAACCTCTCCGTTTTCGGTGTAGGCTTGGTCTATTGCCGTAGTATTGGTTATGTCGAAATCATACCCTCTTGACCTGTAATATTCATTGTAAACCCTGTTTAGCGCAAAGGAAATTATAGCGTATATATTAGCTCTTAGAGCGTTTTCGGGCCAGGTAGGATATATTTCGCTTGATGCTACGTTTTTTATATAGTCTACAAACGGCACAGTCACGTTTTTGGCAGGTGAATTGGCAGGTCCTAGGTGTACCGTTATGTTGCTTGGTATTACGGGTATAAGCTCTGGCATATTTGTTCCCCCTTATAAATTAAATTGCGGCATTTCGTCCTCTATTATCGGCTCATTCGCCCGATTGTACGCACTAAGGCTCGTTATATCCATATTTTGCAGCGTTGTAACTCCCGAAAAAACAGGAATATTGAGATTAAGCTGTCTTACGTATCCGTCGGCCAAAACCGCTACGTTGTAAAGGCTGTAGGGTCTGACCCTTAGTGCGCTGTTATCAGGCTGCTCCGATAGTGTCTTTTCCTTAGTTGGCAATAAAAAAGTTCCCGTTTTACCCGAAGAATCTGTTACGTCCTCGGCTATAACTTCAAAGTTTTCGGGTGTACCCGTAAATACGGTGACCTTAGCATCAGGCACGCCTTTAATGCCTCTGAGTGTCGTAACCGAAACTATTAATCCGCCTGTATTATTTAAATTTTCGTCCATACAAATTCCCCTCCTGTTATTTAAAATAATATATGTTTTAGGTGGGGTAGCTTAAAACTAAATCACAATTTTTTCCTTTTTAAAGCGTCATTTTAATATTGTAAAGGAATATATAATATGTTATAATATGTATATATTGTCAAATGATGTCGCCAAGGCACGTATATTTTAATAATGTTCTCTTAAAGGTGTATATATGAAGGAATTTTTTGCAAAGTATAAATTTTTAATTATAATAATTTTAAGCCTACTACTGTTAATAGGCTCGGTTTCTGCTGCGTTTTTGCTCACACATAAAAAAACACCCGAAAAGCCTACGGGTAACAGCAGTATTATCTCCTCATCTTCGCCAGAAAGCAATCTCTCTTCCGACACTACCTCTAACGTGTCTTCTGCACCCGAGGAAAAATTCCTCGTTTTTTCCTCGCCTCAAAACACCAGCGTTACCGTAACAACACCTAAAATCACGTTTGCAGGAAGCTCTGACCCTGAAAAGCCCCTATCCCTTAACGGCAATGAAATCAAGCGAAACGAGGATGGTAATTTTGCCTTTGAAAAGGATTTGAACCAAGGGCTTAACGTCTTTACCTTTGAGCATAAGGGCGAAACTAAGGTTTATAAGATTACGTATAGATACGTAATAATTGAAAGCTGTTCACCCTCTAAAAATACTACGCTTGATGCGGGTACCACCTTTAGCGTCAGCGTAAGTGCAAGGCGCGGCTCTACAGTTACCGCAACCTTTAACGCAAAAACCATAACGCTAAAGCAAGTCGAGGATGCAAACGTTTCGGCTGTACAGTCTGAGTTTACTACCTTTAGCGGAGAATTTACTCTGCCAACGCGCAACGATAGCAATTTAAATTTAGGCTCGGTTTCTTTTACCGCAGTATTAAACGGTAAGAGCGATACTGCCAAATCGGGAAGCATTACCTGTAAGCGAGATACCGTGCTCGATACTATGCAGTACGTTGCCGAGGTTGTAGCCTATTCGGCTGAAACCTTTGACGGTAACACTACCGACGATATGTCAAGACCCACCAACAGCTATCTGCCTCAGGGCACAGTCGATTATTGCGATACCCGTATTGTAGTTGACTCAAAAACAGGCAAAAGCTACTATAAGCTTCGTTGCGGTAAAAGAATTTACATAGAGAAAAACGACGTGCCAAACGGAACGGTTACGGTATCCAAACGCTATCAGGAAACCCTTCCCGACCATAATGAGCTATCCGTTAAATCCTTTACACAATCGGGCAGACACACCGTTTTAACACTTGAAACCAATTGGAAAGCACCATTTTTGGTAGAGCTTAAAAATCAAAGCTACACAAATCCCAATATACAGGACTACACTATCACAGAAGCAACCTATGAATACCTTGAAATCAAGTTCTGCTACGCCACAAAGTTCGAAGGCAAAATAAGCATTTCAAACGATAATCCTTTATTCAAAGCCTATCAGCTAACCTCTGACGGCACAAATTACACCCTAAGACTTTACCTAAAGGAAAAGGGCAAGTTTTACGGTTGGGACTGTGAATATGACAAAAACGGCAATCTTGTTTTCTACTTTTTGCATCCCGCTAAGGTAGAGTATGCCGACAATAACTACGGAACAAGCCTTAAAGGAATTAAAATATTTATTGACGTAGGTCACGGCGGTCGCGATCAGGGTGCGCCGTCTTACGTTCCAAACGGCTATTCTGAGGCAAACAGAAACTTAGAGCTAGCTTTAAAGCTTAAGAAAAATCTTGAGAATTTAGGTGCTACAGTTAAATTATCGCGCACCACCGATACAGAGGTATCATCCGATACACGCTGCAGAATGCTTAAGGACTTTAAGCCTGATTTTGCAATAGCGATACATCACGACAGTAACACCTCCTCACAGCCTAACGGACACGGCACCTTCTATTCAACTCCCTTCTCGTTTGATGCCGCAACGCTTATAGATAACCGCGTATCTCAGCTGGGCATATATAATAAAATCTGGCCTATCAGATGGCATTACTTCTATTTAGCGAGAATGACAACCTGTCCCGTAGTTTTAGTTGAAAACGGATATATGTCTAACCAGTTTGACTACAGCCACATTTCCGATGATAAAAAGAATACCAGAAAAGCCGCCGCGCTAACTCAGGGCATAGTCGATTATTTTAATCTAATAAGCAAAACCGACCGATAAAATTGTTAACAAACGAGGGCGAAAATATGATAGCAATTAAAAATACCACTCTTGTTATGCGCGACTACTTTTTACCCGATGCAGTCCTTTTTGTTGAGGACGGCAAAATAGTTGATTTAGGTCAAAT
>JAZLAD010000191.1:0-9851 GCA_045613005.1 Acutalibacteraceae bacterium
ATTCGTAATATTCTTCCCATCTTAATAGATACAAAAGCTCTTCTTCAGCCTTTTCGGCAACCGAAGCATTTTCGTCCTTGGTGAGCATTACAAGATACGGTACTCCCTCGTCACCGAGATTGGCGATTTCCTCAACGTCAATGGTGCGATTTATAAAGCCCTCTTTGTAACCTGTATAATTATATTCTGCAATAATACCATTAATGTTGAAAATACCAAGCAGTGACAAGATTAGACCTGCAACAATAAAGGCTGTTTTTATAACCTTTACCTTTGCGAAATACAATCTTAGAATAAGCGCTATAAATACAACAAATAAAAATATCATAAACGCACTTGTAGAAATTCTAAGCTCGGTCATGCCGAATTCACCTATGTACATAACCATTTTAGCCAGTGCTGTTGCGGTAATCAGCAAAGTAAACACTGAAATAAAAGTGCAAATAAGTCTAAGCGTTAAGCACATTTTGTTGTTTTCTTTTCTTGAAAGAAGTATGGTTAAAAATACAATTGCAAAATTTATCCCCGCGATAACACAAAGCTCAAAGAAGCCACGTCGTGCGTATTCCGCCATAGTAAACTCATAATTTTCGGGTAAAAATCCGCTAAACGCACTAAAGAAATATGCTAACTGTGAGAACATATAAGCAAGGTAGCACACAGCCAATACCGATAAAAACGAGGTAGTAATTACGTTATCGATACCTCTGATTTTTATAGGCTCAAAGCTTCTTAACTCACTCTTTTTAAGCGCGAAGCAGTAATTGATGGTAAACAGTGCAATAGTAAAGCCCAAAAAGCACTTCATAATTATAGAGAAAACGTTATCAGAGAACATTGCAATTAGTCCGCTAAAGGCTTCGTCCGAAGCAACGAGAAGCGGTAAGACGATTAAAAGAACAGGTAGTGAACCTAATATTCCAAGCAATATTCTGCCGAAATTATTCTTCTTACCGGGTGCTGCTGCAAAAATCGAATAAACCGTTTTGCCAAACTTTGGAACACTCTGCTTAAAGAGTAGTCCAAAAATTGTTCTTATTATACCTAAATCACCCTCGGCAAAGCTACCGCGTGCAAGGAGGGTTAAAAACGAAAGTGCTAAAACGAATATGGCAATTACGCTAAAAAATCTTACAGCGAGGTTGCTTGTTATCGAAAATGCTAACGACATCGTGAATGATAAGAATATTGTGCTAACGGTAAAAGCCGTTACCTTCTTTGCGCCCTTTGCAAAGTAAAATCCCACGCTAGCTAAAAGCGCATTTACCGATATTGTATATCCAAAATTAAAGCCTTTGCAAATACCGAAAATTGAAAGTGTTATTGAAGAAACTATAATTAGAACAAGGAAAATCTTATCACGCTTTGTGATTTCAAACCTCTCTATACCCTTTTCCTCTTCTTGAGAATCTGCGTTCTCTTGTATCGCTTCTGTTTCTTGCAATTCTAGCAACTTTGAAGGTTTTTGATATTCATACATAATTTATTCCTCCGAACTGTACTTAATTATATCACCAGGCTGACAATCAAGTTCTCTGCAAATACTTTCAAGAGTTGAAAATCTGATGGCCTTTGCCTTGCCCGTTTTCAAAATCGAGAGATTTGCCTGAGTGATACCAATTTTTTCAGCTAACTGTACTGATGTGATTTTTTTCTTAGCGAGAATTACGTCTAAGTTAATCTCTATCATTATATTACTACCCCTATATCGTTAATTCATTCTCATCTGCTATTTCTACTGCTGACTGCATAACGTTTTTAAGCACCCTTAAAAGTATTCCTAAAAAACCGCCTGCCGCAGCAACAAACATAAAGGGCATATAGAAAAAACAACCTACAAAGGTAATAATTCCTATAATAAAGCAGCACCAGGAAACTATTCTTAAATACGTAACGTTAGTTTTAATAAAAACGTCACCTTTTTTTATGTTAAACAAAAGCTTAAGCAAAGCATAAAGAATTATGCCCGCAAAAACAGCCGACGGATAAAAACAACATACAAAGGTTGTTTTTATATTTGCTAAAGGATCGCCTGTGGGAGTAAGTCCCCTATAGGCTGTCAAATAAAGCTCAAATAACATTGGCCCTAAAAATACAAGCGCGGTAAGTATAGCGACAAGCATAATACAAACAACGATTGAAATATTTACCGATTTTTTGTGATTTACCATCTAATCAACTCCTTATTTTAACCAAAGCGTTTAAATGAAAGTTAAAAGCAACACCTTAGTTATCAATATAATAACAAACGTTTTACTGTTTGTCAACGATTTTTTATTGTTTTTCGATAATTTGAGATTTTCTATATAAAAAAACGTCTCCACCGTTTTGGTGGAGACGAATATTTAGAATCTATAAAAGATTACTGCTTACCGTAAAGCTCAACTAACTTTTCAAGGTGAGCGCGACGAGCCTTAGCAGCCTCTGCAGCCTGTTCAAAGAGCTCTTCTGCACGCTCTGGGAAGGAACGTGTAAGTGATGAGTAACGAGCCTCACCTAAGATGAACTCCTTGTAATCAGCAGTTGCAGGCTTGCTGTCAAGACTGAATGGGTTCTTGCCCTCTGCCTTAAGAGCTGGGTTGTAACGGAACATATCCCAGTAACCAGCAGCAACAGCCTTCTTCATTTCCTTCTGGCAGTTAACCATACCGCCCTTGATTGAGTGCATTTCGCAAGGAGCGTAGCAGATAACGATTGAAGGACCCTTGTATGCTTCTGCTTCCTTGATTGCCTTTAAGGTCTGATTCATATCAGCGCCCATAGCAATCTGTGCTACGTAAACGTAACCGTAAGACATAGCAATTTCAGCAAGACTCTTCTTGTTGATTGCCTTACCTGCAGCTGCGAACTGTGCAACCTGACCAATATTAGAAGCCTTGGAAGCCTGTCCACCTGTGTTAGAGTAAACTTCGGTATCGAATACCATAATATTTACATCTTCACCGGTAGCGAGAACGTGGTCAACACCGCCGAAGCCGATATCGTATGCCCAACCGTCACCACCGAAGATCCAAACTGACTTCTTGGAGAGGAATTCCTTCTTAGCAAGAATTGCAGGAGCAGTAGGACAACCAGCTGCAGCAGCCTTCTCAAGTTCTGCAACAAGAGCATCGGTAGCAGCACCGTTCTTAGCGCTGTCTTCAGCAGTTGCAAGGAAGTTTTCAACAGCAGCCTTGAATTCAGCAGAAGCCTTATCGGACTCTGCCATTTCCTTAATGCTGTCGATTAGGCCTAAACGTACAGCCTTTTGACCGAGATACATACCGTAGCCGTGCTCAGCGTTATCCTCAAAGAGTGAGTTAGCCCAAGCAGGACCCTGACCCTTAGCATTAACGGTGTATGGAGATGTAGCAGCAGGACCGCCCCAAATTGAAGAGCATCCGGTTGCGTTAGAGATATACATTCTGTCGCCGAAGAGCTGTGTTACAAGACGAGCGTAAGCGGTTTCAGCACAGCCAGCACATGAGCCTGAGAATTCAAGTAATGGCTTCTTGAACTGTGAAGAAATAACGTTAGCATCGGTTGCAATACCGTCTTTCTCGGTAACGTTAGCAACGCAGTAATCAAATACTTCCTGCTCTTTAAGCTGTGAATCCTGTGGAACCATCTTGAGAGATGCAGTAGGACATTCGCCAACGCAAACGCCACAACCCATACAGTCGAGCGGAGAAACGGTCATAACATATGAGTAACCCTTATTTGTAACGAGCTTCTCTTTGGTTGCAACCTTGATGTTAGCAGGAGCAGCAGCCTTTTCTTCAGCAGATAATGCATAAGGACGGATAGTAGCGTGTGGGCAAACGAATGCGCACTTGTTACAGCCAATACAGGTTTCGTTGTTCCACTCAGGAACCATAACTGCAACACCACGCTTCTCGTGTGCAGAAGCACCCTGTTCAAAGGTACCGTCAGCGTGATCAAAGAACGCAGAAACAGGTAGAGAGTCGCCGTTCATAAGTGCTACAGGCTTCATAATGCCGTCAACCATCTTATCAAGCTTGGTAGAGTCAGCCTTAGCAGAAACGGTTGCTGTATCTGTAGCGGTAGCCCAGTCAGCAGGAATTTCTACCTTAACGTAAGCGGTAGCACCTGCATCGATAGCCTTTTCGTTCATTTCAACAATTTCTTTACCCTTCTTCATGAACTTCTGAGCTTTTTCCTTCATATAGCCAATAGCCTCTTCTGCAGGAAGAACCTTAGAAAGTGAGAAGAATGCAGACTGTAATACAGTATTTGTTCTCTTGCCGAGACCAATCTGAGCTGCAAGGTCAATAGCGTTAACTGTGTAAAGCTGAATGTTGTTCTTAGCAATATACTGCTTAGCTTCAGCAGGCATATGCTCGGAAAGCTCTTCAGGAGTCCACTGGCAGTTAATAAGGAATACACCGCCCGGCTTTACGTCGTTAACCATCTTGTAACCCTTAATAACGTAAGATGGGTTGTGGCAAGCAACGAAGTCTGCTTTATTAATATAGTATGGGCTCTTGATTGGCTTATCACCGAATCTCAAGTGAGAAATTGTGATACCGCCTGTCTTCTTAGAGTCATACTGGAAGTATGCCTGAACATACTTATCGGTGTGGTCACCGATAATCTTGATAGAGTCTTTATTAGCACCAACAGTACCGTCACCGCCAAGACCCCAGAACTTGCACTCAATTGTGCCTTCTGCAGCAGTGTTTGGAGCTGCTTCCTCAGGGAGAGAAAGACCAGTAACGTCGTCAACGATACCGAGTGTGAAGTTATGCTTAATAGTGCCATTCTCAAGAGCGTTGAAAATAGCAAATATGCTTGAAGGAGGAGTGTCCTTAGAGCCTAGACCGTAACGGCCGCCTACAACTGAATCTACCTTTCTGCCCATACCCGCTAATGCAGCTACAACGTCTAAGTAGAGTGGCTCACCGAGAGAACCGGGTTCCTTAGTTCTGTCAAGAACAGCAATCTTCTTAACAGTTTCAGGAATAGCAGCAACAAACTTCTCAGCAGAGAAAGGACGGTAAAGGCGAACCTTGATAAGACCAACCTTCTTGCCCTGAGCTAACATATAATCGATAACCTCTTCTGCAACGTCACAGATAGAGCCCATAGCGATCATTACGTATTCTGCATCAGCAGCACCGTAGTAGTTGAAGAGTTTGTAATCGGTACCGAGCTTAGCATTAACCTTGTCCATATATTCTTCAACAATACCGGGAACTGCATCATAATACTTGTTGCAAGCCTCTCTGTGCTGGAAGAATATATCGCCGTTTTCGTGAGAACCACGCATTACAGGATGCTCAGGATTTAAAGCACGCTTACGGAATGCAGCAACAGCATCCATATCGCACATTTCTTTAAGGTCTTCAAAATCCCAAACCTGAATCTTCTGAATTTCGTGGGATGTACGGAAACCGTCAAAGAAGTTAAGGAAAGGAACTCTGCTCTTAATAGAAGCTAAGTGTGCTACAGCACCGAGGTCCATAACTTCCTGAGTGTTAGTTTCAGCGAGCATAGCAAAACCTGTCTGACGGCAAGCATAAACGTCCGAATGGTCACCAAAAATGTTAAGAGCGTGTGAAGCTACGCAACGTGCTGATACGTGGAACACGCCTGGGAGCAATTCACCTGCAATTTTATACATATTTGGAATCATAAGTAAAAGACCCTGAGAAGCTGTGTAGGTGGTGGTAAGTGCACCGGCGTTAAGTGAACCGTGAACTGTACCTGCAGCACCTGCTTCAGACTGCATCTCTGAAACCTTTACTGTTGTGCCAAATATGTTTTTAAGTCCTTGTGCTGACCACTGGTCAACATAGTCTGCCATAGGGCTGGATGGGGTAATAGGATAAATACCTGCTACTTCTGTGAACGCATATGACACGTAAGCAGCGGCATTATTACCGTCCATTGTCTTGAATTTTCTAGACACAAAAATTCCTCCTAAATAATATTCGTGAGAAAATATTAACCTGAATTTCATCAGGACAATCTCATACGGATATATCATAACACTTTTTTTACCTTATGTAAACAAAAACTTTTTCTTTTTTTAAACTTTTTTCTTTTTTTTAGATGTTATTATATACAAATCCCCTTTTTTCTGCCAAACTTGACAATTTTAGTTAAACAATGTATAATGTGATAAGCAAAAATAAAAAGGAAAACACTTTAAGTGTCTTCCTTTTTTGGAGCTGAAGATGGGACTCGAACCCACGATCTGCTGATTACGAATCAGCTGCTCTGCCAACTGAGCCACTTCAGCAACTGTTTAACTGCTAGACTATTATACATATACTGACGCTCTAAGTCAAGAACAAAAACAAAAAAGGGGGGTTCTTCTATGCCACAACAAATTAAAACAATCAACCGCCGAATCGCAGGATTACGTAAACTTGCAGGATACACACAAGAACAGGTCGCAGAAAAACTTGATATGAAGCGCAACACCTATGCGAGAATTGAACATCACGGCAACCCTTCCCCTGAAATGATTGATAAATTATCCAAGCTTTTCGGAGTTCCTGTTCAGCGTTTTTTCAGTGATGAGACACTCGATTTTTCACCTATTAGCGCGACTACTATTCCAAAAAGGCTAAGCGAGTCTTCCCTGCTCGATACGTCGGATCTATTCCCTATCAAGATCGAGGAGGCTAACCTTTTAAGAATTCTAAGAGCTCTTCCAAAGGAAAACACCGACGCCGTAATAAAGTTCGTAAACGAACTTTACGAAAACCGAAACAAAAAGTAAATAAAAAAGCTTAAAGCTCTCTGCTTTTAAAATGCAGAGAGCTTTTTTGGTTATTCTATTTTTAGAAGCTTTTTTGCGTTTTCTCCCAAAATTTTTCGATTTTCCTCGTCGGTAAGACCTAGTGACAAGAAAATATCAAGCTCACTTTTTGGACACCACATTGGATAGTCGGTACCAAAAAGCACCTTATCTGCGCCGTACGCCCTTATTACCTCTTTAGCCTCTTGTGGCTTAACGTAATAAAAGCTGGAAGAACAGTCAACGAAGATATTTTCAAGGTCAGAGAGTTGTTTATACGCTTCTCTCCATACCGACCAACCGCCTAAATGCGCCGCGATAATTTTAAGATTATCATATATTTCGGCTATGGGGCGGAGTCTGTTAGGGTTTGAATTATCGTATCTGTTATCACCCGCGTGAACTAATAAAACAAGGTCATTTGCTTCACAAAGCTCGTAAATTTTAAGGCAGCGATAATCATCCAGTTTAAACCTTTGAATATCAGGGTGAAGTTTAACACCTTTAAGTCCTAAGGAAACCAAATGTTCAATATCGCCTTTTAAATCTTCGCTTTCGGGGTGCATTGTACCAAATCCTATTAGCGTTCCTTTGTGTGCTTCTACCTCACGGGCAATGAAATTGTTAATACTTCTAACCTGTTTCGGCGTTGTAGCAACCGATTGAACAATACATTTATCAACACCCGAAAGGCTATTTTGATAAAGCAAATCTTCTACCGTTCCCTTGCCGTATGACACAGTATCGTAAAAATTATCGGTGCTGTTTATAGCGGGAGCGGCAATTTTTTCGGGATATATATGGCAATGTGCATCTATGGTAAAATATTTTCCATTTACCACCCTTAAATCAGTCCTTCAATTTTAACTTCTCTATAGCTTCTTCTCGCATCTTATACTTGAGTATTTTACCTGCGGCATTCATCGGGAAGCTATCAACAAACTCGATATATCTTGGCACCTTATGACGAGCCATATGAGCCATAATATATTCCTTCATTTCCTGTCCGGTCATACTCTCGCCTTTTTTAAGTATAATCTGCGCCATAATTTCTTCGCCGTACTGTTTATCGGGAACACCGATAACCTGTACGTCGCGAACTTTTTCGCAGGTGTAAATAAACTCCTCTATTTCTTTAGGATAGATATTTTCACCGCCGCGGATTATCATGTCCTTAAGTCTGCCTGTTATACGGTAATTGCCGTTTTCATCCTTACAAGCAAGGTCGCCTGTATGGAGCCAACCATCCTTATCGATAGCATCAGCAGTTGCCTTTGGCATCTTATAATAACCCTTCATTATATTATAACCTCTTGCTACAAACTCACCGTTTGTACCAACGGGACATTCTTTGCCCGTTTCGGGGTCTACAATTTTACATTCAACGTTAGCGAAGGCACTTCCAACCGTTTCGGTACGAACGTCAATAGGGTCGAAATAACTGCTCATAGTACAACCCGGAGAAGCCTCGGTTTGACCGTAGACCGAAACTATTTCCTTCATATTCATAACCTCGGTAGCCTTTTTCATAAGCTCTGCAGGACAGTTTGCACCCGCCATAATTCCTACCCTTACGTAAGAGAAATCGGTCTTTTCAAAATCGGGATGTTGCATCATAGCAATAAACATTGTAGGCACACCGTTAAATGCGGTTATGTGTTCGGAATTAACACAAGCCAGTGATGATTTTGCAGAGAAATAAGGCAGTGGGCACATAGTGGTACCGTGTGTCATAGATGCCGTCATAGAAAGCACCATTCCAAAGCAATGGAACATAGGTACCTGAATCATCATTCTATCAGCTGTTGATAATTCCATACGGTCGCCTATATATTTACCATTGTTCACGACGTTATAATGTGTAAGCATTACGCCCTTCGGGAAACCTGTAGTACCCGAAGTGTACTGCATATTGCAAACGTCATCCTTTTGCACCAAAGCGGCACGGCGGTATACCTCGCTAATCGGCACTTGGTCAGCACGTTCCCACGCTTCATCCCAAGTAAGACAACCTTTTTGTTTAAAGCCAACTGTTATTACGTTGCGCAAAAACGGCAGACGCTTTGCGTGAAGGCTCTGACCTGCCTTGATATTCTGAAGCTCGGGACAAAGCTCACCTATAATTTGACCGTAATGACAATCCTTTGCGCCCTCGGTCATAATAATTGTGTGAGTATCCGACTGACGAAGCAGATACTCAATCTCGTGGATTTTATATGCGGTATTAACCGTTACGAGTACGGCGCCAAGCTTTACGGTTGCCCAGAAAGCGATGTACCACTGTGGCACGTTGGTAGCCCAAACGGCAACGTGCGTTCCTGCCTTTACGCCAAGAGAAATAAGCGCACGTGCAAAATTATCAACGTCATCACGGAACTCACTGTAGGTTCTTGTATAATCGAGCGTTGTGTATTTGAATGCGTATTGATCTGGAAATTCCTCTACCATACGGTCAAGCACGTCAGAGAAGGTAGCATCTATCAGTCTATCCTTTTCCCAAACGTATTTACCTGTATGTGCGCGATTGTAATAGAGGTTTGGAGTTGCTTTAGAGGTATCTCCAAACTGCTTCATATAGTTTACAAACTGCGACAAAACTATTTCCATATCATCGAGTTCTTCACACCACTGAGGATCCCACTCTAAAGATATAAAACCGTCGTAATTAACCGAACGAAGAGCCAGCATCATATCGTTTACAGGCATTTTTCCCTCGCCCATCAAACAAAATTCGCCGTTTTCCTCTGAATCTTTAATATGAACGTGGCGAACGTAAGCACCTAGGTTTTTAATGGTGGTCTCAGGGTCTTCCTTTGCGCTAAAATAGGTCCAATACATATCCCAAAGCGCCGCAACGTTATCACAGGCAAAATGTTCCAAAAGGTCACGAAGACGTGCGGTATCTCCATAAATACCGCTGCTTTCAACAACCAAAGTTACGTTTTTTTGCTCTGCTACCTTTAAAACCTCTGAGATAATTTCAATGCTGTTTTTAGTAAGTTCATCTGGATTTTCGGTTTTTTTAGCTCTTAGTCTTACGTTAGGAATACGAAGTCTTTCTGCAATATCTATACAAGCAAAAATCTCTTCAATACATGCATTT
>JAZLAD010000192.1:0-2710 GCA_045613005.1 Acutalibacteraceae bacterium
TCATTTTCAAAGCCGTAGAAACGGGCAAGGTTTGAAGTACGCATATTGGCAACGTACACGTTATAAGGGCCGTAACAAGCGCGTTTGAATTTAGGATTAATTTCACTAAAGGTCTTGTTTTGCTCTTCTAAGCACTCAAATATCTTCTTGTTTATGTGTGAATACCATTCCTGCATATAGTATTTATGAAGATTGGTTATATTGTCACGGCTGACAACCGTGCCCTTCACGTAGCCTACCTTTTCACGTGCGCCCTCGTGACTGTCAAG
Organism: Acutalibacteraceae bacterium; assembly: GCA_045613005.1. Lineage (GTDB taxonomy): Bacteria > Bacillota > Clostridia > Oscillospirales > Acutalibacteraceae > UBA737. The sequence goes on from JAZLAD010000192.1 coordinate 270, forward strand.
GAAATTGTTTAATTCCTCAAGAGTATTTGGCATAAGCTCCCAAATACCCTCGTTAAAGGCGTCACTTCTAAGCACACCCCACTCATAGTCAGACGGATAGTAAATATAATCACCGTTTTTGAGAATATCCATATGATCGTGGTAATCGTGCTCTAACATTGTGCGGTGGTTACTAAGCCATACATACCAAGCTCTGCCGAACAGCTTTGTAATCTCCCAGGTTCTCTTATACTCAGCAACGTAGCCCGTAAAAGCGGTACAAGCATAAAAATGCTCTACGTTTGACGGCTTACCCGGATTCCAAGGGTCAAACGGATCGCGGTCAAGATACTGCTGTTCGTTAGGCATCGAAAATAAGAACGGCAGTCCGCTTTCAAGCGGTGCACAGCGTTTACCGGTTTCGTCAAACACCTCAAACGCGGTGTCCAGCTCTTTAAACGGCTTGTCACCGTATTTAACTATTAAATGTATTCTGTACACGCCAACTGCTAGCGGTGAATGCTTAATTACACCGTCTACAACAGGCAGTTTTTCTAAAAATTCACCGTAAACGTTTTGAAGCTCGGCTTCATACGAAATATATTTTTTGTCGGTCTTGGCAAATACGGTAAAGGTAATTTCCTCGTCCTCTGCAAAGTAGTGATTTCTTTCAAAATGCGCCTTTACGGTTTCGTATTCAAATGCGGTTTCAGGGATTATTTTAACCGCCTTTTTATCAGCAGGAGAGCATAAAGAGAAGGTGTCCTCGAAAACAGTTTCGCCCAGATACTCGCCGTCGCGTGTGAAATTAAACTCGTTTTTGCCCGACTGCAAACGATATCCGAAAATCATAAGGTTTTCATAACCGAAGGCATATTCGCCGATATCCTCTTGTGCTACAGGGATTGTAATCGAAATTGGCAAATAGGTAAAGTTCATAATCGGATAGAGTAATTCTTTCCACGCAAGGAATGGGTCAGCAAGATTTACCTCGCCCATAGAGAAATAATAGTTTTTGCCGTTTACCTTTATGTAAGGTTTATCCATAAACCAACGCTCAACCACGTACTGACCCTCGCGGTTTACAGGGTAGGGACGGTAGTTTTCTTCGGTGCGGTACTGTGGACCGCCGTCAAGCGTTACCTTAAGATACGGTTTACCGTCAAGTGTAAACTGCTCGTATTTAACGGTTAGCGGCATTGTACCGCCGTTAACGGTAGGAATAGTAACCGTAGTATCGTGCTGTGTCTCTGCCTCTATTTCATCTACAGTTGCAATTACCGAACGGTAGGTCATACTGCCGACAAAATGAGGACGTGAGAAGCCTATTACACCGCAGCCTGATAAAAGCTCAAAGGTAGCCTCGGCGCCAGAAGCAGCCGCGCAAAGCTTACCGTTTTTCATAGAAACTGTTAACGAATACTCGGTTTTAGCATTTGGAAATTCTATATTATTGCAAACAACGGAACCTATTTCGGTATAAAGCTCTTCCTTAATTTCAAAAAGTGTAAAGGTAGCCTCGTTTGAGGGCTTCTTCCACTCAACGCGAAGCTCATAGCCTGAATGGGTTGACTCATCGTAACCAAAAAATACGCTTATACCCGCGTAGATATTAAGCACGTCAAATAAATATTTGAGTGTAACCGAAAAATCCTTTGTTTTTGGCATTTCGAGTATATATTTGTTGCCTGTGCAGTAAACGGTAAATCCTTTTTCACTGCAGCGCGCATGCTTGTGCCAAAGATAAGAGCAAGACTCTATGCGAATTCCATAAGGCTTATACTCACTATTCCAGCACTTAAAATTTTCTTCAAAGGTATACATTAACAGTTCTCCCTTTTTTACACTTTATACGTGTATTTATCTTAAAATCCATTCTAGCATAAAGCACAACAAAATACAAGTAAAAAAGCACCTTTTTCAAGGTGCTTTTAATAGGTTTAAATTTCGAAATCAATACACGTTCTGGTTTCAGTAAATGGTCTAACATACGTATCGGCAACAAACACGTGTTTAGGATGCACAGCGTATCCCTTTAAAGCCTTTTCATTTTCAAAAACCGAATAAAGCATAACGTCTGCATTAGACGAAGCAAGAGAGTTTATCTGCACGTCGATTTCCAAAAGGCCCGAGATTTCACCCTTTAAGCCCTCAAGTCCTTTTTTCATATTTTCTTTAACCGAAACGGTATTATGTTCCTCTTTAAGCTTCCATAAAATTATATGTTTTACCATATTTGTCTCCCGTTTGAGTTAAATTATTTTATCAAGCAAATTCTACAGTATTTGCCCATTCAACAAACGTGTCTCTCTTAGCTTCGTACTTATCTTCTACACAAGCAAACTGCACAAGCCAGAAAGCATCGGTACCTTTAAACATAGCGGAATAATAGCTGTAGGTCTTATTTTCCTGCTGGTTTAAAAAGCTGTATTCCATAACTGTAAGTCCGTCCTCTTTAGCAA
>JAZLAD010000193.1:0-16076 GCA_045613005.1 Acutalibacteraceae bacterium
ATCAATAAGCTCCAAGAACAAAATCAAAAGGATTCTATGCACAAGGTATTAGAAGCGCAAACTTACGAAAGAAACGCCCTTTATTACGGTGAACAAAAGATTGATTTCCACATTGCCAAGAGTAATGGCAAGATTTTAGGCTATATATTTATCACCGAAGAAAGCGGATATGGTGGACCTGTTTCAGTTATGACCGCCATAACGCCTGACGGCAAAATAAAAGCCGCTTACGTATTAAATGTTGACGATGAAACGCCCGGTCTTGGCAAGCAAGCTGCCGAAAAGGAATTCTATTCGCAATTTGCCGGACTAAAGGACAAGATTTCTTTGGTCACAGGTGAGCCTAGGAAGGATAAAAACGAGGTAAAATCTCTAACCGGCGCTACTATAACCTCAAAGGCTGTGACACGTGCCGTTAACAAGGCTCTTACCTATTCTGAAAAATTACTTGGCAACAACAACGATAAGGGGGCAGTTCTGAATGAAAAAAAGTAACAATTTCAACGTTTTCACAAACGGCCTGATAAACGAAAACCCCGTGCTCCGTTTGATGCTTGGAACCTGCCCTACACTTGCTATTACAACCTCCGCTTTTAACGGCATTGGTATGGGTGTTGCGGCAACCTTGGTTCTAATCTGTTCCAACGCCGCTATTTCACTACTTAGAAATATTATCCCAAACAAGGTTAGAATTCCTGCATACATAACCATTATTGCAGGGTTTGTCAGCGTTGTTCAAATGCTTGTAAAAGCGTTTGCTCCCGCAATCGATAAATCGCTCGGTATTTTCTTACCGCTTATTGTTGTTAACTGTATAATACTAGCCCGTGCTGAAATGTTCGCTTCTAAGAATTCTTTGCTTCCCAGTGTTTTAGACGGTCTTGGAATGGGTATAGGCTTTACCGCTACTCTAACCCTAATGGGATTAATAAGAGAATTTTTAGGTGCAGGAACGCTTTTCGGTATTACCGCTACGACAAATTTAATTACACCTATGCTTGTTTTCCTTCTCCCTCCCGGCGGATTCTTTGTGTTCGGTATGCTGGTTGCGGCATCGAACGCACTTGCTAAGGCAAACGGAAAAAAGACCGTTACCTCTTTAGGCTGTGAAAACTGTCCTTCAAAGGAAATGTGTGACAGGGCAAACAGTGGTAGTACTTGCGAAAAGGAGGTAGAAGCAGTTGAATAACCCAACAGTTGTTTCAATTATACTCACAAGCCTCCTTACAGGAAATATGGTGCTTTCCAAATTTTTAGGCATCTGCCCATTTTTAGGCGTATCCAAAAAGGTAAACACCGCCCTTTCAATGAGTATTGCGGTAACGCTTGTTATGACACTTTCTGCGGCAGTAACCTGGCCTATAAACCACTATCTTTTAGAGCCTAACTTTACGTATCTGCAAACCGTAATATTTATACTTGTTATTGCGGCTATAGTTCAGCTGCTCGAAATACTGCTTAAGAAGTTTATAAAGCCTGTTTATGAATCTCTTGGTATCTATCTCCCGCTGATTACCACAAACTGTGCAGTTTTAGGTATCACCACAATAAACGTAGAAAGCGGTTATAATTTTGGTTTTTCCGTACTTAACGCATTTTCAGCAGGTATAGGCTTTATGCTTGCTATGTTGCTGTTTTCGGGTATCAGAGAAAAGCTTGAAAGTGCAGATATTCCCGAATTTTTAAAGGGACTACCCATAACACTGATTTCTGCCGCTATAGTTTCTATGTCATTCTTAGGCTTTGCCGGACTTGGAGGTTAAGCTATGGATATACTTATTCCCTTACTTATTGCAATAGGCGTAGGTCTTATAGTAGGACTTGGCCTTTCCTTTGCCGACAAGTTCTTTTCAGTGCCTGTTGACCAAAAGGAACAAGACCTTCGTGAATGCCTGCCGGGTGCTAACTGCGGAGCTTGTGGATATTCAGGCTGTGACGGATATGCTAAAGCGTTGTCTTTAGGAGAAACTGAGCCTAATTTATGTGCTCCCGGAGGACAGACTACCGTAGACGCCCTCTCACAGATTTTAGGTGTTACCGCTTCAAAGCTTCAAAAGAACATAGCATTTATAGCCTGTGGAGGAAACTGTGATAACACGCTAAAGGCATTTAATTATCAAGGCTTCGAAAGCTGTACAGCGGCTAGTCTTCTGCACGGCGGTTACCTTGAGTGTAAATACGGTTGCATCGGTCTTGGAGACTGTGTAAAGGTTTGCGAATTCGATGCGATAACCGTAGAAAACGGTACGGCTAAAGTTTCAAAGGATAAATGTATGGCGTGCGGAAAGTGTGTAAATACCTGTCCTAAACAGTTAATAACACTTCTTCCCGAGGATACAAAAATATTTGTAAACTGTTCCAACAAGCAAAAGGGCGCTCCCGTTGTAAAAAATTGCAAGGTATCCTGTATTGCTTGTACGTTGTGTGAAAAGAACTGCCCCACCGGTGCTGTTAAAATCATAAACAACCTCGCAGTCATTGATTACAGTCTATGTGACGGTTGCGGCAAATGCAAAGAGGTTTGCAAACGAAACGTAATAATCTAACATATAAAAAAACAGCGAGAAAACAATTTGTTTTCTCGGTGTTTTTATTTTCACAAGGTTCTATTAAACCACTTTTACTGCAATTAATACCTGTAATACTACAAATGCCAGGTAAATTCCAAGCAAAGTTACTCCTTGCCAACGGCGTAATTTACCCTTAATTAATGCAGGTATGGTCATCAGCGCCATCACAACAAGCATTAATGGGATTTCTAAAATTTGTGATGCGTTAAATCCAAGCAGCTTACTGCCCTCAGGTACAACAAACGGTGATATTGTAACCGCTGCTCCCGATACAAGCACTAAATTGAAAATATTAGCACCGATAATATTACCGAGTGACAGCGCACCGTGTCCCTTAGCAAGTGCGGTTACAGCCGTTACAAGTTCAGGAAGCGAAGTGCAAAGAGCTACAACCGTTACACCTATAACCTCTGTAGGAATTCCTGCCATTGTTGCCAGTGAAACCGAGGATGCTTCAAGCATATCTGCACCAACAGCAATCAAACCCGCACTAATTATTAAAAGAATAATATCTTTTATAAACGAACCGTTGACAGAATCTTCACTTTCTTGCTCGGTGTTTTGCACAGGATTCTTAAAGCCGCTATAGATTGTTGTGGTCATATAAACACCGAACACTATAAGCATCACTATTCCGAGCCATCTGTCAAATCGGCCAAAGAAATATGCCGCTACCATATAAATTGCAGATGCTATAAAGAAGAAGATAACCGGTGTAGAAATTGCTTTTTTATTCACAGGAGCTGGACGAATCGCAATGGTTAACGCCGCAATTAAAGAGGTGTTACAAATAATCGAGCCTATTGCATTTCCGTATGCAATTGCACCGTTGTTGTTAACAGCCGCCGTAACCGACACCATTACCTCCGGCAGCGTTGTTCCTATAGATACGATTGTAGCACCTATAATAATTTCAGGCACACGAAAGCGCTTGGCGATACCAACAGCGCTATCAACGAACCAGTCACCACCCTTTATTAAGAGTAATACTCCGCAGATGAATAAAATAAGAGTTCCCAGCAAAGTATCGGTTAATCCGTTATACCAAGCAAAAAATTGTTCAAACATCACTAATACTCCTTACTTTTGAAATAAAACCAACTTATTATACTATATTTATCTTACTATGTCTACTGCTTCTTTTATATTTTTTACAGGAACAAGCTCTATAGTATCAGGTATATTTGTGATGCCGTTGAGTGAACTTCTGGGTAGGACGCACTGTGTAAAGCCAAGTCTTGCCGCCTCTCTTATTCTAGCCTCAATTCTAGGCACCGTCCTAATCTCGCCCGAAAGGCCTACCTCGCCGAAAGCGATTAGCTTGTCGTCGATAGGTACGTCGCGAAGTCCTGAAACCAATGACATACAAACGGCAAGATCTGCCGCAGGTTCATCAAGACGAAGTCCACCTATAATATTTAAATAAGTATCAAAGTTCGAAAAATATAATCCTAAGCGTTTTTCAAGCACCGCCAAAAGCATATTAAGGCGGTTATAATCAAAACCATTGGCAACGCGCCTTGGATTACCAAAGCCTGTAGAACTAACTAGTCCTTGCACCTCGGCAAGAATGGGTCTGGTACCCTCCAGAATACAGGTTATACAGCCGCCCGAAACATTGCTTATTCTGCCTGAAAGAAGCATAGCCGACGGATTTTCAACCTCGCTGAGACCCTTTTCGGTCATCTCGAATACACCGATTTCGTTTGTAGAGCCGAATCGGTTTTTAATAGCCCTTAAAATTCTATACGACTGATTTCTCTCGCCCTCAAAATAGAGCACGGTATCAACTATATGTTCTAATACCTTAGGACCTGCGATATCTCCGCCTTTGTTTACGTGACCTACAATAAATATCGGAATACCTAAGCTTTTGCCTGTTTTAAGCAATAAATTTGTAGACTCTCTGACCTGAACGATACTTCCCTGCGAAGAGGAAAGCTCAGATATCTGCATTGTTTGTATTGAGTCAATCATTACAAGGTCGGGTCTGTTTGCCGTTATATAATCACAAACTGCACCTGTTTCGGTTTCGGAAATTACGGTTACGTTCTCACCTGTAACACCCAGTCTTACGGCGCGAAGCTTTATTTGTGAAGCCGATTCCTCGCCCGAGACGTAAAGCACCTCACAATTTCCCTTCAATTTATTGCAAATCTGCATTAAAATTGTTGATTTTCCGATACCTGGGTCGCCGCTAAGCAGTACTATCGAGCCTTTTACTATTCCCCCGCCTAATACCCTATCAAGCTCACCGATGCCTGTTTTGGTACGCGGCTCGTCAGAAGGGTCAATAGAATATAGAGACTTTGCCGATTTAACCGCGGCAAATTGGGGTCTTGAAGTGTTGGAAGAGACGGTAGATACTAGCTGTTCTTCCATAGTATTCCAAGCACCGCAAGAAGAGCACTGCCCTGTCCATTTAACGCTTGTATTTCCACACTCGGAACAAACGTACTGCGTTTTTTGTTTTGCCATTTTATCATTCCTTTATATTTCTTCAGTATAAAACTCCATTATTCCCGAGGCTATCGCAAAAGCCATTTGGGATTGATAATCTTCAGTTTTAAGCTTCTCAAGGTCGGATTTATTGCTTAAAAAACCGCATTCAACTATTATTGCGGGTACTTTTGCATTTTTTAGCAAATATGTAGAAGACGTGCCCTGTTTTACCGTTCTTGTATTTTCGGGCTGAAGCATATTTACAACCGATTTTTGCACAAATAAACTCAATTTATAAGCTTCTTTAAAATTAGGGGTATAAAAAACCTGTGTGCCACTAGCCGCCGAGGTTGTGAATTTATTAAGATGAACACTGATATACAGCGCGTCGGGATTTTCTTCCATAAGTCTTAGCCTGTTTTGAAGATCGTTTTTCTTACGTTTAGCAATCGAGCCCGAAACGGTGTCGGTGCCCGTATCCTCGGTTCTGGTCATTATAACCTTAAAGCCGTTAAGACGCAACATTTCGGCTAATTTTAGCGAAATTTCAAGATTTATATCCTTTTCAGCAGTACCGTCACTTGCTACCGCACCGCCGTCAAACCCGCCGTGGCCTGCATCAATTATTACGGTAGGTGTAATTTCTACATTTGCCTTTGTTTGTATGGACTCGTGTACCATTCCAAAAACACCAAGCAAACATATAAAAACTACAATACTTATCTGAAAAGCAAATCTTTTAAACATTACATACACCCTTTTATCTTAACATAATAATTTATATGTTAAATCAAAAAGGTCTATTCGGTATTAAGATTTATTGTATCTATTATTTTATACCATATTTTAAAACCGATTTCAATTATTATATTACTAATTAAAATTATGATTTTTGCTCTTGACAAAAAATTTCAGGCAATGTTATAATTGGGTCAATAAGTTTGGAGGTTGAGGTTATGTTCTCTATTATCATTCGACGCAGACGACGTTAGCTTGTATCTGATTTAGGTACAGGCTTATTTCGCTTTGTGCCTAAACGAATGATGAAAAGAAACTAAACTTTTTATTTTACTGTTGACGGCACAAAAGCTATCAACAGTATTTTTTATTTTAAGGAGAAATATTATGAAAGTAAACAAATCATCGCTTAACGAAGCGATATACGAATTGATAGACCTGCCCGATTATGCCACTATTGTGGATTTAGGGTGCAGGAATGCAGGCTATCTTAACGGAATTATAAATGAATTTCCAAATAAGGTTACTAAGGCAATCGGTGTTGATGTAACCGATAGAAATTTTGGCGTTATTCCTTATAGCGCACCTGTAGAGCTTAAAGTTATGAATTGTGCAGGGAAGCTTGGTTTTCCTGACAATACATTTGACTTGGTATTAACCAAAGATTTGCTTGAATGCATTAGTGATAAAAACACTTTTGTAAGTGAAATAAACAGAATCTTGAAGCCAGGCGGAATGGTAATATGCGTACACGCAGATTTTGATAGCGTTGTTTATAACGGTAAAAATCAAGATTTAATTACTAAATGCATACACTCATATGCTGTAACAAAGCAAGGCTGGATGGACGACCTTGACGGATGGATGGGCAGAAGGGTTTATGGAGTATTTAATAACTCCGGTTTTTTTGACAGTAGCATATATTCTCACAGCGTTATCGAAACCGAATACAAAGAAGGTATGTTCGGGTTTGAATTTAGCCAAAATATCGGCTGGCTTGTCGGCGAAACAAGCGCATTTGTAGAAGGCAAAAACACAGGGGTACTCAATAAGGAAGAATATGACGAATTTATAAACGAACTAATAACAGCAGATAAGAACGGTACTTACCTTTATTCAAAACCTTATTATATTTATAAGGGTATCAAGAAATAATATACACTAAAAAGCTCCGCTTCTGTTTTATAGAAACGGAGCCTTAAAAAATCAGAAATACTCGGTTTTGCAACTATCTAATTGCCTTATAACGCTTACTTACAAAATCAACAATTACCTGAGATTTAACCTTCATATTAAGTTTGCTGATAACTTTCTTAACCATTTGTTCTGTTACTTTTGGTAAGTATTCCTTATACTCAGGATACTTTTCCATTAGTTCATTAAAGAGAGTGATTAGTAGGTCATTTGCGGATTTGCTTGTGGGATAACCGCGGGCAATAAGAGCCATATTATTATCAAAGTTAGGTGCGAGTCCTAACAGTTCACCGCTTTTAACATCACGCATTAAACCGAAGTTTCCAGTATGTCTGTCGGGGTTAGCGGTTATGGTATCAAGGAAAATCATTTTTATATAATCGGGAATTGCTTTGGGGCAAAGTTCCTTTAATTTTTCAACTACTTTAATATAATCTTCCTCATCGCCCATAAAGGATGAGGCCGGTTCGAATATGACCTTTGCCGAATCGGTGAAATCAAGCGACTTAACGCACTTATCACCTTTTTCGTAATAAGCCATATTCATACCGAGTGCCTTACCCAACTCATAAACAAAAAGTTCTGAAAACTGCTCTTTTTGGTTAGCAGATTTATAAATCCACCATTTTCCGTCTTTGAGTTTCCAACACTTTTCGAAACTACCGATATTAGTAAGCTCAGGAGTTTTAGTATCCTTACGCTTTGCGGCAGAATTGAAGCTTGAATAAAGTCCTCTGAGTGCAAGATTGGAGAAATAGTCTTTATTGAAACGAACATCTTCATATTTCAAATCACTGCCGATGGCCCGAACCCAATAGGTATCGGTAATGGTTGCGGCATTAACGTGAAGCACGGTTGAAACATCGTCTTTACTTGCTAGTCTCAAAGCCTTTTTAAGCAAACGGGAGTTTGCTCTGTGCGAGTCTATTGCTCTTGTTTCAAGCCAAGATTTAGCATCACTTACACGCTTTAAATATAAAGGCAACAAATCGTTATTCAAAACTTTAAGCTCGCTATCTTTCCAAACAGCCACAACTGTATCACGGCTTAAAATTTCAAAATCCTTCATAAACTTTTTTCTCCTTTCCTTTAGTTTTAATATATTATACACCATTTTAATTCAAAATTCAACTGCAAACCATTTGATTCATCCTGAAATGGCGAAAACCCGCTTAAATAGCGGGTTTTCCGTATGATTTTTTAAAAATTATCTAAAAATTGTTTGTATACCGTCGGCGAATTCGCCTACAGCCTTTATCATTTTTGCTGAGCCTTTGCTTGTTTTATGGTTATCTGTCAACATATATTTACTGATAATTGCTGCGGTGGCGCCTGCTGCCATACCGATACCGAGACCTTTAATAAAACCTGATGCTTCACTTTTCATAAATTAAAACCTCCCTTTAAGTATTATTTACTCTGCGGGAGGTTTTATTATGTTTTAAAAATTGTTAAAATTTCAAATTTTTAAAAGGCGGATGAAGCTTATCCTTATCTGATAGCTTTATTTCCATACCCTTTTCAATAGGCCACTCGATAGCAATATCGGGGTCATTCCACATAAGTCCGCCCTCATCGTTGGGATGATAGAAATCATCAACCTTATAAACGAATTCTGCCTCATCTGAAAGCACTAAAAAGCCGTGTGCAAAGTTTTTTGGAATAAAAAACTGTTTTTTGTTTTCGGCAGAGAGCACCACGCCCTCCCATTTGCCGTAGGTTTTGCTGTCAGGTCTTAAATCTACCGCAACATCGAAAACGGCGCCTCTGATACAGCGTACTAGTTTTGACTGACTGAACTGTTTTTGAAAGTGCAAACCTCTTAGCACTCCCTTGGTTGACATAGACTGATTATCCTGAACAAAATCAACCGTTATTCCGCCCTTTATGAATTCCTCTTTTTGATAGGTTTCCATAAAATAGCCTCTGCTATCGCCAAAAGCGGTGGGTTCTACTATAATAACACCGTCGATAGAGGTCTTGATAAAGTTGAATTTTCCCATTACTTTAACTCCTCTTTTGCTGCATACATCTTATCGTAATAGTTCTGATAGTCACCGCTTACAATGTTTTCAACCCAGTCCATATTATCAAGATACCACTTAAGAGTTTTCTTGATGCCTACCTCGAAGCAGGTTTCGGGATACCAGCCGAGAGCATCTTTAATCTTTTTAGGGTCAATACCGTAGCGGCGGTCGTGTCCCTTTCTATCGGTAACGTGCTTAATCATATGCTCGCCGACCGTATCGTCAACGTTTTCCTTAATATACTCAATTATTGATTTAACGATGAATATATTTGGCTTTTCGTTGTGTCCTCCAACGTTATATACCTCGCCTAAAACACCGTCACGAATAACCATATCAATAGCTTTGCAGTGGTCCTCAACGTAGAGCCAGTCTCTAATCTGCATACCGTCACCGTAAACAGGTAAATCCTTATGCTTTAGGGTATTGTTCATAATAAGCGGAATTAACTTTTCGGGGAATTGATAAGGACCGTAATTATTAGAACAACGGGTAATATTCACAGGGAATTTATAGGTATCGCCAAAAGCCTTTACAAAAAGGTCGGCAGAAGCCTTTGATGACGAATATGGAGAGTGTGGATCAAGCGGTGTGGTTTCGGTAAAGTAACCCTCGTCACCTAAAGAACCGTAGACCTCGTCGGTTGAAACCTGAAGGTATTTTACGCCCTCTTTATATTGGTCGTCTCCAATCTGCCAAGCGTTTTTTGCACACTGCAACATATTAACGGTGCCTTCAACGTTTGTTTTAACGAAAATTTCGGGGTTTGATATACTGCGGTCAACATGGCTTTCTGCAGCAAAATTTACAACGTAATCAATCTCATTTTCACTAAATATTTTAGAGATTATCTCTCTATCGCAAATATCTGCCTGAACGAAGCTGTAATTAGGATTACTTTCAACGCTCTTTAAATTTTCAAGATTACCCGCATAGGTTAGCTTGTCCACGTTAATAATTTTAATATCATCGTATTTATTTAGCATATAAATAACAAAATTAGAGCCTATAAAACCTGCTCCACCTGTAACTAAATACGTTTTCATAATTTAATCATCCACCTTCCCAATATACTCTTTAAGGGCCTCTTGCCAATTTCGCATATCGTCGCCTATAGTACATTCAAGTGCTAAATTTCTAAGGGATGAATATGCAGGTCTTTTGGTTGGTGTCGGGTATTGCTCGGTAGTACAAGGTTTAACTACGTCACCAAAGCCTGAATATTCAGCAATTTTCACGGCAAAATCATACCAAGAGCACTCGCCGTTTCCTGTACAATGGTAGATACCGTATTCTTCGGTTAGCGCTAATTTTAAAATATGATGCGCCAAATCGTTAGCGCTTGTAGGATTGCCTATCTGGTCGTTTACAACCGTTATGGCACCCTTTTCCCTTATAACTCGACGAACTGTTTTTACAAAGTTTTTGCCGATATATCCATATAGCCAAGAAGTTCTTACTATAAAGGTTTTATCGTTAAACTCGAGGGCATATTTTTCTCCAAGAGCCTTTGAAGCACCGTATGCACTCTTAGGATTTACTATATCCCATTCGATATACGGCTTATTGGCATCACCCGCAAAGACGTAGTCGGTAGAAACGTGGATAAGCTTAGCACCTACCTTTTTAGCCGCCATACTTAAATTTCTAACACCTATAGCGTTAACCTTAAAGGCTACGTCCTGCATTGTTTCACAACCGTCAACGTTGGTCATCGCAGCGGAATTAATAATTACGTCGGGCTTGTTTTCAATCACAAATTTTTCTACCGCCGATAAATTCGTAATATCGAGTTCATCAATATCAACAGGTATAACCGAAGCTTCACTTATTTCTTTAGGTGCCTCGCCTATTTCACTTTTGCCCGATTTTATAATCGACTGCAGCTCGTTACCCAGTTGCCCCTTGCAACCCGTTATCATTATTTTCACTTGAATTTCCTCACTTTTTCAATAAAAACTTAAATGCCGAAAGGGTATGAATAAGTAAAAATTTAAGTTTCTTAGCACTTTCCCTTTTCCAGATATGCGTGACAGAAATATTGGGATTCATAACAACTCTGCCGTATTTTTTAGCGCGACTAGTTAAATCTGCGTCTTCAAGATACATAAAAAAGCGCTCATCAAATCCACCGAGTTTCGAAAACGTTTCCGACCTTATGCAGAAAAAGCAACCTGTGCAAAAATCTATGTCGGTAACGTCGGTTATCTCACGGTCTGCCCATACGTATTTACTTCTTACCTTTTTAGATAATCTTCCCCAAAACAGCGTTTTAAAGGTTGGCTTTTCTTTTGGGAGTTTTTGCTCTGTATCGTCCTCGTTCAAAATTTTCGGCATACACATAACAACGTCGGTATTTTTCTCCATAAAATCGACCATATCTGATAAAACGTCACTTTTTACTAGTATATCAGGGTTAATCACAAAGTGATATTTGCCGATTTTATTCTCTAAAATCTTGTTATGCGCCGCACCAAAGCCGATATTTTCTTTATTTTCCCTGACCTTTAAACCTTCTATACCGCTTAAAATTTTAACGGTATCATCGGTTGAGGCATTATCAAAAACATAAAATTCGAGGGGATATTTTTTTGTATTGACAAGTATGCTGTTAGCGGCATTAAGTGCCGTTTCGCCGCCGTTATAGGTAACGATTGCGGCAGAAATAAAGTCACCGTTTTGCAAAATATTCCCCTCCTTTTTTTGTTTTATTTTAAGAAACCGTTGATTATTTCCTCTTCAGCCTCTTGCTCGGTGAGACCTAAGCTCATAAGCTTTATGAGCTGTTCGCCTGCTATTTTACCGATTGCTGCCTCGTGAATGAGCGAAGCGTCAGGATTGTTAGCATTGATTTCGGGAATAGCCTTAACCTGTGCCTTATCCATTATAATAGCATCACATTCGGTATGACCGTTACAAAGAGCGTTTCCGTTTATATTAGACCTGAAAATCTGTGTTGAATTATCCTTAGCAACCGAGCGTGAAACAACGTTGGTGCTTGCATTTTCACCGTTTAAATCAACCGAGAAATCGGTTGAAGCATACTGATTTTTATGTGTCATAAGTTTTTCGTGAATAATGAGCGTACCGTTCTTTTCTACCGTTGCCCTGGTTATACGGTTTGTATAATCGATACCCTTAATCTGAGTGGTTTCCATCTCCATATAACCGCCCTCGTCTATATTTACAACCGAGGTTGGATTCATATTGCGTTCACCACTTCCGTCTCCCTCACCATAGTGACGCTCGATATATTTAACCCTTGCGTTTTTACCAACGAAAAAGCTGTGTATACCGTCGTGACGGGATTCCTCGTCACCGCAGTTGTGAATTCCGCAACCTGCCATAATGGTAACGTCTGCATCCTCGCCGATTATAAAATCGTTATACACTAAATCGTTAAGACCTGTAGCGTTAATAACTACGGGAATATGCACGATTTCATTCTTGGTGCCGGGACGTATAATTATATCTATGCCCGACCCGTCAGGCTTGTTTACAATATTTATATTTTCAGTAACCTTGCGCTCGGCTAGTTTTCCGTTGGCTCTGATATTATAAGCACCCGAAGGTATACCATCCATATCCGCAATTATTTTTAAAAGTTCTTTTTCGGTATTGTTCATTACACGCCACCTCTCATATTATCTGTAAGCACACTGCAGGCTTCCTTCGTTGCACCCAAAAGCTCGGGTAAAATATCCTTTTTAGCGCCGAAGGCTTTAAGCTTTCCTGCCGCTATAACCGCAACCTTATCTGCGATGTTAAGTATTCTTTCTTGGTGGGATATAATAATTATAGAGCCACCGTTTGTTTCGTGCATCTTTTCAAAGACGTTGATTAAATTATTAAAGCTCCAAAGGTCGATACCTGCCTCGGGCTCATCGAAAAGGGACACCTTAGTTCCACGGGCTAATACCGTAGCAATTTCTATTCTTTTAAGCTCACCGCCCGAAAGAGAAGCATTAACCTCGCGGTTGATGTAATCTCTCGCACATAGACCTACACGGGAGAGATATTCACAGGCTTCGCCTATGGTGATATCTTTACCTGCGGCTAGACGGATAAGGTCGTTTACGGTAATACCCTTAAATCTTACAGGCTGCTGAAAGGCAAAGCTTATTCCCTTTTTTGCCCTTTCGGTAATCGATAGCTCGGTTATGTCCTCGCCGTCTAAAAAAATCTTACCAGAAGTTGGTTTTATGATACCTGCAATAATTTTAGCAAGGGTAGATTTACCGCCACCGTTTGGGCCTGTTATGGCAACAAAACCGTCCTCTATAGTCATAGAAATATTTTTAAGAATTTCCTTTTCACCGTTTTCTGACAACGCTTTGAAGGATATATCTTTAAGCTCTAACATTTATTTCCTCCGTTTTATATAAATCCTTTTATTTTTTGGCATAATAAGCCATATTATTCTAAAATATATTATACATACTAACGGTATAAAAATCAATATAAAAATCCGCTTCACAACAAATATATTGTTTGCTATTTTAAGCGAGTTATGTTACAATAGTCCTCAGTTTAAAGTTTGGTGGTGGACGGATGAAGTATAAAAATTTAAAGGGTAGTCTTATTTTATGCTTGGCAGCTTTGCTTTGGGGACTTGCCTTCGTGGCACAAACCAATGCTTCAGCGGTACCCTCGTTTTTGATAAACTGCCTTCGTTCATACATAAGCGTTCCGTTTTTATACATAGTTTACAGGATTGTTAAAAGAAAAAATCCCGAGCCTGTGTTCCCTAAAGATAAAAAAGAGCGCAAAACTGTTATAACAGGCGCTATTGTTTGCGGTATTTTTCTTGCAATCTCGGTAAACTTTCAGCAGTTTGGAATTGCGTTTTATCCCGAAGGTGCGGCGGTTGAGGCACATTCAGGCTTCTTAACCGCGCTTTACGTTATAATAGTTCCTCTATTTTCTGTATTTTTAAAACGCAAAATATCCCCGCTTGTTTGGGTTTCGGTTATAATAGCGCTTATAGGATTTTACCTTTTATGCTTTAAGTCAGGGCTTGACGGTTTTTATTTTGCAGATTTACTGGTATTTGTTTGTGCTATATGCTTTAGCTTGCATATACTCGCTGTTGATAAATTTGTTGGTGCAGTTGGCGGAATCAGACTTTCTATGCTGCAATTTTTAGTTTGCGGCACCGTTTCGGGTATACTCTCGCTCATATTCGAAATTCCCGATTATAACGGCGCTGTGCTTTTGAACGCTATGCCTTACATACTCTACCTTGGCATTATGTCAAGCGGTGTAGCCTACACCTTGCAGATTATCGGTCAAAAATACGCCGAGCCTGCCTTTGCTTCGCTTTCAATGAGCCTTGAGAGTGTATTTGCGGCAATAGGCGGCGCACTTGCAGGAAATCTTTTAAGTACAAGAGAGTTTATAGGCTGTGCTGTTGTTTTCGCGGCTATAATAATTGCCCAAATCCCCGAGCTTATAGCCTCTAAAAAAGAAAAAGTTTAAAATATAAACACAATAAAAATTCCCCTATGGTAGTTTTTCTACCATAGGGGTTTACTTTTTTAATTAAAAGTAGGTTTTATCGATAACGGTGTCAAAGGTACCTATATGCTGTGTCATATCAGCACCGATAAGTACGTTTTCGTCTGCGCCTTTACCCTTGTATTCGAGCTTTTTGTTGATTAACTCAATAAGCATCCATTTAGCCGTTTCTCTATCAAAGCGAATTCGCATATGGTTGTTTTCGGTAATAACAACAGCCGTCTTCCAGGTGTTAGTATCATCGGGAATAAAGGTGATGGGAGCAGTACCTTCCTCGCCACCTATAAGCACCTCGTAGCCTTCTGCATAGGCAGGGACTGTAAGCTCCATAGGATTGTATGCTCTAAGTCTTACGTCGGTAGGCTCGTTAGCATTAATTTTTAAAAACTCAAAGGTTGGCACTACCCTATTATGCTGTTTGCTTACAGTTTGAACTGCATCGCGGGAAGAATATGGTACTGCATCGAGTTTTAGATTGTTATAAAGGTTGTTTTTAAATGCGGGAACGCTACCATAGTGGTCGAGAACCAACGGAAAAACAACGTTATTAAAGGTGTTATCTTCTACAACGATATTTTTAAGATTCGGCATTGTTTTACACTGCCAACGAGGGTCAATGTAATCAAGCATAGTTTCCTTATCGTTGCCGAAATACATTATATTTCGCTCGTCCTCACCGCTAAAGCCGTCTACAACGTTATTTCTAAACAGGAAGTTTTTGTACTGCTTTTCTTTTCTGTTGTTTATCATTCGGTCGGGCTGTGGGCTACCGTAGGAACCCGCAAGTGACACCATTGTTCTAAAGCCTTTAAAATAATTGTTCTCGATTGTGATATTCTCGTCCTTATATCTGTGATGTGGACCCCAGGTATCCGAGTTAACAGCAGAAAGAGAGCCGTCACGGCTTATGAAGGTATTGTTTCTGATGAGTGCGGGACCGCTGGTGCCGCCGTCAAAGGTTATACAGCAAACATGTGCGTTGTTTTCTCTAAGTCCGTATCTTATATCGAAAACGTTGTTTTCAATAAGAATTCTATAGTTATCGTTATATCCCTCGTTAAAGAAAACACCGTTGCGGTAGTTGTTAATAAAATAACAGTTACGGCATACAAAGGTTCCGTCACCTAGATGCTTATACCAGTTCATATTTCCGTACTCAATCCAAAGATTGCTGACGTAATCAGGGTGACCTAGCTGACAGTATTCAAGCAAGGTGTGGTGTGCACAGGCATTAAAGCATTGTCCGTTTGTATCGTAGGTTTTGCAGTAGCGCATAGTAAAGGTCTGAACTACAGGACCTCGACCGTAAATTATCTCACCCGAATATCCGTGAATACAAAGATGATCAACCTCTACCTCTTTTACACCCATATCAAAAAAGGCAAGACCCTTATGGGTAACGTCCCAACCTGCACCCGTATCAATCTTTGCGGGCCATCTGTTATCGCCGTCGCCGTGGAAGCCACCGCATAAATCGAAATCTCTGAAGGTAAGCTTTTCGATTTCAGTGCCGGGTGGCGGCATTATTCTGAATGCGTGTACTCGCTGAAGAGTGTTTTTAATAATCTTATATTCGTGAGGTGTTATG